>JAJRUU010000066.1 GCA_024277605.1 bacterium | reverse complement strand
TGGTTGTATCCAGTTGAATTTATTCGATTATTAACCGGACAGTAGTGACTATTTTTTAGTAAAATTTGCTGAAATAATTAAGCTGGATCATAAAAATATCAAGTGGAAAAAATACGCTAAATGATGCTATACTATTTTTTTAAAATCTAAATAAAAAACAACCAGAGGGATAACCAAATTGAACCCTTCTAAGGCAAAAGAGCGAATCACACAACTGCGGGAAGAAATCCGCCGGTACAATTACCTCTACTATGTGAAGAGCCAGCCTGAAATCTCGGATGCGGCATACGATAACCTGATGCGAGAGCTGGTGGAGCTGGAGAAACAATTCCCGGAACTACTTAGCGCTGACTCTCCCACCCAACGCGTGGGCGCTCCACCGGCTCAAGAATTTCAAACTGTAGAGCATACCGCACCCATGCTCAGTTTGGATTCGTGCTTAACGGCTGAAGAGATAGCAGCCTTCGACAAACGGGTAAAAAAGTTGCTCGGGGCTGATAACGCAGAGTATGTGGTCGAACCAAAGCTAGATGGGTTATCGGTAGAGGTTATCTATGAGAATGGCCGCTTTGTACGGGGAGCTACCAGGGGTGACGGCTATCAGGGGGAAGACGTAAGCCTGAACTTAAAAACCATAAAATCGATCCCGCTGGTTCTTAGAAAAAAGGGCGTACTACCACGCCTACTGGCGGTACGCGGTGAGGTGATGATGAGCCTCCAGGGCTTTGAGAAGTTAAATCAGCAATTAGCCCAAAATAACAAACCCCTGTTCGCCAATCCCCGCAATGCAGCCTCGGGCTCCATGCGGCAATTGGATTCGAGCATTACCGCTTCACGCCCGCTGGATATTTTTTTCTATGATATTCTGGCATATGAAGGCGGTGCTGAATTTAAAACACACTGGGAGATTTTGCATGCCCTGCCGGAGTGGGGATTGAAGGTCAATCCACAGTTAGAAAAATGTCAGCAGATTGAGCAAGCCATAGCCTTCCACCACCAGCTGGAAAAAGAACGGGATACATTAGATTATGAAATTGACGGAGTGGTAGTTAAGCTCAATAACCTGGCAGCCCGAGAAAAGCTGGGAGCCAAAAGCCGCAGTCCGCGCTGGGCGGCAGCTTATAAATTTGCACCGCGCCAGGGTGAAACAATCGTAGAAGATATTATAGTACAGGTTGGCCGTACCGGAGCGCTTACCCCTGTAGCGCGTTTAAGGCCGGTGGAGGTGGGTGGAGTAACCATCAGCCGGGCCACGCTGCATAATATTGATTATATAAATAACCTTGGGGTAAAGATCGGCGACCGGGTTAAAGTAGAACGCGCCGGGGATGTCATTCCAGCAGTGGTTGAAGTAGATAAAAAAGAGCGCAGCGGAGCGCAGCGGGATTTTAAAATGCCCGATACGTGTCCGGTATGTGGGTCAGGTTTGACCAAGGATGGGGCGTATCTTAAGTGTGATGCGGGGATTTCCTGTCCGGCCCAGCTAAAGGAATCCATCAAGCATTATGCCTCCAAGCAAGCCATGGATATAGATGGTTTGGGAAGTAAGATTGTTAATAAGTTGGTAGATGAAAAAATTATCCGCAGTGTGGCCGATTTATATGCTTTGACTAAAGAACAGCTTATCTCACTAGAAGGGTTTGCTGAGAAATCTGCACAAAATATTTTGCAAGCCATAGCCGCCAGTAAGCAATGTTCGCTATCTCGTTTTATTTACGCTCTGGGTATTAAGAATGTGGGACGTCATCTGGCGGATGTGTTGGCCCGGCAATTTGATTCTATTGGGCATCTGGAAGCAGCAACACTAGATGGTCTGCTGCAGATCAAGGAAGTCGGCCCGGAGGTAGCCCAAAGCGTGGTAGATTTTTTTGCAAATCAGCGTAACCGTGATTTAATACAGGCCCTTTTGCAGCAAGGAATTAATGTAGCCCGGGAGGAAATACAAACACAGAGTGTTCTTAAGGGGAAAAGGTTTGTATTTACCGGGGCTTTGACTAAGTTCAGTCGTTCCCAGGCCCAAAGCCTGGTGGAAAGCATTGGGGGACGGGCTACTTCCAGTGTAAGCCAGACTACCGACTACGTGGTTGCCGGTGAAAATGTCGGCTCCAAGTTAACCGAAGCCCAGCGGCTGGGGGTAAAGGTTATATCCGAAGATGAATTTTTCAACCTATTGCAAGGGGACATATCCCCAAAAGGAGACATATCATGATGAGTGATCGTTTTAGCAAAATTATGCTGGTATTGATTTTTTTGGCGCTGATTGCTAATTTGTTTAAGTCAACCGTTATCGGCGAATTGGTTTATGCCTACACCAAGCCGATGCTTCCGATAGAGCAAGTGCAAGTCCGGCTACGCAAGATGGAGTACCTCAATCACTATCATAAATTTACCTGCGATTGCAGCAGCCTTTTTTTGAAAAACGGGGTTTCCAAAGAGATGAAATCTTCGCTGCCGGTCAGTAGTATCGGTGAAGATGATGAGGCTACGACTTTTTAGCCCGAATAAACTTAAATGTAGGTTGGGTTGAGGCACGAAACCCAACAACATCAATAGTTTTGTTGGGTTTAACGAAGCTAAATCCAACCTACATCAGTTGCTTATTGTTTTTATCTTACATCGCTTCCCATTCGTTTTCTCAGCTTATCCACATCCTGCTGGTATTTCTCTGTAAGTTCGGCTGCTCCAGCTTGATCGGCGATTACGTGCGGGGTTATCAGCATCACCAGTTCGGTTTTACTTAACCTGTGACCGGTGGTACCGAAGAAATAGCCAATCAGCGGAATATCCATCAAGAAGGGGATACCTGTACGATCATCACTCTGATTCTCCCGAATAAGACCGCCGATCACCAGCGTCTGACCACTCTGCACCACTACCGAGGTCTGGGCATTACGCTTTATAAAGCTAACTTGAGTCCCTTGCGTAGTTTCCACTTCTGCGCCCACATCACTGACTTCCAGACTTATATCCATCCTGACCTGACCCTTGTCATTTATTTTAGGAGTAACCTTCAGCGTAATTCCGGCATCCTTAAACTCCACCGACGTGCTGGTGGTGGTAGTGCTGCCAGTGGTGGTGGTCTTAATAATGGGTATTTGATCCACAATAGAAATACTGGCTTCCTGGTTATCAACGGTCAAGATATGGGGGCTGGAGAGAATATTCACATTACCCTTGGTAGCCTGAATGGCAATAGTACTCTCAAATATATCCCCTTGATTTAAAAAATAACTAAGGGCGCCACCTACTCCAGGATCGGTTCCAGCGGGAGAAAATGACGTGGCCTGGTTATAGGGAACGGCTGATTTATGTCCCCCAATGCTACTGGCTTGATTAGCAAGCTACCACTCAAGCCCGAATTGAAAATCATCATTTAAGGTTATATCGGCGATCAACACCTCAATCAACACCTGTTTGGGCATGATATCTATCTTCTTCAGCAGCTCCAGCAACACTTTATAACTACGGGGGGTGGTTCTTATGACCAAGGCGTTTATCTCTTTGGCGGACACAATGTTGATCTCACCCTCTAAACTACTGCTAATGCCTTCTTCTTTGGCGAATACCGGCTTTTTTTTATGCGTCCTGGTTTTGCGTGTTTTAGCGGGAGTGGTGCTTGCAGACTTAACTACCTTGGCCCCTTTTTTCTTCGTCGTTGTGTCTTTATAAATTTTATTTAAGATGCCGGCTAATACTTCAGCATCACCATTTTCTACATAATAGACAAAGACTTTCTCGCCTAAATCCAGTTGCGTGGGCTGATCCAGCATATTTATAATCTTCATTAAGCGCTTGGTATTAGACGAAACCTCACTTAATATCATAAGGTTAGTGCTCTTATGGGTAATCAGCGTTCCTGATTTGGAAACCAAGGGCTTGATAATACCGGCTATTTCATCAACATCGATATACTCCAGAGGAATTATCTGGGTAACGACAACATCCTCAGACGAAATCTCGGATTCATCTTTACCGATTCTGGTTTCAATGGGGTGTTGTTTTGCTTCCCCACTGGGAATAATCTTAACATAGTGGCCTGACTGGACGGTGGTAAAACCATTTACCTCGAGGATAGAGTGGAGCACAGAGAGCAGATCTCTCCGGGGAATTTTCTTGTAGGTTTGGATGGTTATCTTCCCCTTTATCCGGGGACCCAAAATATAGTTCAGCCCCACCAACTCACTGATAGTCTGCAACACCACCTCCAGGTCGGCATTATCAAAGTTCAGCACAATATACTTATCTTCCCCCTCAGGGGCTTTTACATCCCGCCTGGCCTCAGGGACCTGAGGTTTGGTGATTTCCTCAGGCTTCTCCGGGGGAGCAAGAGGAATAACCGCTAATGGCGCCTCCACTTTGGGCAAGAGGGGGAGTTCCTTTACCACCTCCTTGCCGGGAGCACAGGCAAACAAAAAAAACATCCCCGCCAAGACACTTATCTTAACCGTTGATCTGGATAACAAATTCATCCTCCCTAAAAAACAAAAAACGCTTCTGTTAACTTATAATCCTAAATATAGCATACTCGATATATTCTATCCAGGGGTTAACTAAAACCCAGGATCGACTTAGTTATAATTTCTCAGCGTTGTCCGCTCCAAGTTTTTGCCCGCCGTAAAAGTCAATAATTACGGTAAGTTTCTAACACAAGGTTCCTTGTTTTTCCTCTCCCTTAGGGGAGAGAGGACTAATACCAAGTTGCATTCAAAATGATACTAATTTCTCACTCGGGTAGGTCGGCCTTTAGGCCGACCAAAGAGCGGAGGGCTAAAGCCCTCCCTACCCATTTAGTATATGTTTGATTGCAACTTGGTA
>JAJRUU010000065.1 GCA_024277605.1 bacterium | reverse complement strand
CTAAGGCAACCTGGGAGTTTTAACCAGAACAAGTTCTGGGCAGAACTTGTTCTGGTTTTACTATTAACTTTATCAACGTCTTATTGGTAGTTTATTCGATAAGCATTGTTATCAGTTTATCTGTTGTTACAAGGGAAAAAAACAAACATGAGAATAAAATTATTAGCTGTTTTAGTTATGCTTACACCAGTGCTGCTCTGGGGTAGTTCTGCCGCGGCGTCAGATGCTAAAGCTGAATCGACGGTGGCCTTAGGGGAGGTGGTGGTTACCGGTACCAGGACCGAAAGGAAAATTACGGAGGTTCCGGCAGCCGTTGATGTGATCTCTAAGGAAGAAATCGAAAAGCATCAGGGCTGGAACCTGGGAGAGGTGCTGGAAAACCTGGCCGGTGTTCAGGCGCAAAGCTCAAACGGCGCCTATGACACCCATATCATCATCAGGGGCGCCGGGGCTAAAGCCGCTTATGGAGTGCGCGAGATTATGATAATGGTGGATGGTATCCCCATCACCGACCCGGACAGCCTCACCCGGCTGGATGTGGTGGATACTGCTTTAATTGAGCGGATAGAGGTTTTAAAAGGCCCCAACTCTACCCTGTACGGCGCTAATGCCGCCGGTGGGGTGATTAACATCATCACCAAGGACTCAGCAGCTTATCAGGGCTTAGGGTTTAAAAGCGCTGTTGGTTCTGATGACGGTCATAATTTTAACCTCTCCTATGGCGGAAATTATAATGATAGGCTCTTTTATTTCCTAAGCGGCAGCCGCCGCTCCACCGATTCCTGGCGGAAGCATAACGAATTTGACACCAACCAGCTAAACGCCAAGTTCGACTATCTTATTGATGATACCTCCAGTGTTAATCTGCTGCTGAGTTATTCTGAAGCTGATTTGGAGTTGCCCTCAAGCTTGACCAAAGAGGAATTTGAGGATGACCCAACCCAGGCCAGCTCAATCTGGCCCAACTGTGGCCGAAACAGTAAAACCGCTCGCCTGACCCTGGGCTATGAGAAGGAATTTCCCGGGGGCTATGAGGTTAAGAGCCAACTTTACTTTCAAAATTGGGAGCACTTCCATCCTGTGCCTTCGGGAATAAACGACGGTGGTTCTGATGTTTTCGGGGCGGAACTCCAGTTGGATATCCCACATAAATTGTGGGGTACCGAAAATACGCTTACTGGGGGATTTTCAGGCCAAATAGATGATCGTGACTCAAAAAAATATGCCTATCGTGATTCAAACCCCAAACCGCCGTATACTTCCTCCGATGCTATCGGAGAACTAATGAGCAAAGACAGTAACAAAGTGGAAAAATGGGGTGTTTATCTCCAGGAATCTCTGCGGCCTATTGATGATTTAGTGATTGATGTTGGGGTTCGCTATGATGAGGTGGCTTTCGATCTTGACGAGGAAGAATTTTTGGATTGGGGCTATATCTTCGTCCGCCCTCCCGGAGAAAGTTTTTTCGGTTATGAGGAGGCCCCGGTGATTATAGATGAGGCTAAGACCTTGAGAAAATTCAGCCCCCGGATAGGCGTAAACTATACGCTTATAGATGATGTAAGTGTCTATGGCGCAGTGGGTACCGGATTTCAAACCCCCACTCAGGGTGAATTGGGCACCAATACTGACCTCAAACCGCAGGAAGCCATAAATTATGAGGTTGGTCTTAAGGGAAGGTTTAGCGGTGGGCACAGCCTTGATGTGGCACTGTTCTACACATCTATCGAGGATGAGATTATAAAGCTAATGGATGAGGCTGGGGTTACCTTATATGATAATGCCGGTGAAACCTTGCACCAGGGAATAGAGTTATCCGGCAAGGTGCAAGTTCTTAGCGGGCTTTATCTGGGAGTAAGTTATTCTTACAGTGATTTCACCTTTGAAGAATTCGAGGAAATGAAAAGTGAGAGAGGGAGTGTAACAAGCTACTCCAGAAACGGTAACCGGATGCCGTTGGTGCCTGAGCATCAGTACAGCGTATTTTTAGATTATGTTCACTCAAGCGGAGTTAATGCCAGGCTGAATACGAATACCTGGGAGAAATACTATGTGGATGCGGCCAACAGTGAAACCTATGAAGGCTTTACCGTAGTCAATGCCAGACTGGGTTACGACTGGAATTATGCCCGCCTCTTCATTGTGCTGGATAATATATTTGATGAGGAATATGCCGCCAAGGTTACCAAGTCCTACGGTACTACCAGGTATACCCCTGCTGCTCCCCGAACCTGGATGGCAGGCATCAGTTATAAATTTTGAGGCACCCTTGATGGTTTCGTAAAAAGGCGTCATTCCCGCGAAAGCGGGAATCTACCCTGAACTTAACTAGCTAAAAATACTGGATTCCCGTTTGCACGGGAATGACAGGAATGTATGTTTTCTGACTTTTTGCGAAACCATCACCCTTAAGGAGTAACAAAATGAAAAAAACCATCTTTTTTATCTTAGCGGTGGGCGTATCCCTTCTGGGTGCAACCTACCGCTTTGGTGATTCAGCACATTCCATCGGCCTGATTAAGGCCGATGGGGGTGCAGTAAAACATGCGGCGCATTTTATAAGCGGGAAGGACTCCTATACCCTGATAGCTACCGCTACCGTTATCCCCCCTTACCGGGGCGATGTGCGAGTAGCGCTTGAGGGAAATCCTAAGCTGGAGCATAAAATTTATGCCTCAGCCCCGGTTATTGACCTTGGGTTGCGTAAGTCGCCTAAGTTTATAGACAATATCCTTTATAACCTGAATCCAAAGGATAGGATCTCCCTGTGGGTGGTAATTAGAAAACAGGCTGACGCAGACAGCATAAAAGGCGAATATAGGCTTGCACTATACGACACGAAAACGAACAAGTCTGTATTAAGGGTGCCGCTGATATTTAAAGCAAGTAAAGCAGGTGGGGAG
This sequence comes from bacterium, assembly GCA_024277605.1. GTDB lineage: Bacteria > SZUA-182 > SZUA-182 > SZUA-191 > JAJRXT01 > JAJRUS01. The sequence continues at coordinate 2,135 of JAJRUU010000065.1, read as the reverse complement.
GTAGCGCATGCCGAAAGACACTAAGCCTGTTAAGGTAAGCTTCTGGATAAGGTACAGGTATTGGATTATGCTGGGCAGTATTACCATGTTCCTGCCGCCCTTATCGTTTCTGTTTCAGTTTACGAAAGACAGTAATTTTTGCGGCGCTTGGTGTCCTCGGATGTTTTTTGTGTGGCGGGCCGGAATGAGCGGCGAACAGTTTTTTATGGGTTTTTTGAGAAGCTATATGGGGGTGGCGCTGGTGTTGGGGATACTATTTACCAGCTTCTTTCTGGGCAGGTACTGGTGCAGCCACCTGTGTCCCGTGGGAGGTACCATGGAGCTTGGCAGCCGCCTGGTGCCTAAGTTTTTAAAAATTAATTACTCAAGTATACCGGCAGCTTCTTTTAGATATGGGTATCTGGCGGTCTTTTTCCTGGCGCCGGTCTTCGGTCTTGGCAGTCTATGCTGTAGATATTGTAATTTCGCCACCATCCCCCGCATGTTTGGAGCAGCGTTTTTGGGGGCCGATATGGCATTTTTCATGCGAACCGCAGGTTTAATAAGCCTGGGTCTGGTGATAGTGTTGGGTCTCTTCGCCAAAGGGGGGAGAGCATACTGTAACCTGCTGTGCCCTGTCGGTGCGCTAGATGCCCTCTCAAACAGGATCGGCCTAAAATTCGGTAGGAGGGTACGGGTGGAAAAATCAAAATGCAACGGCTGTATGGCCTGTGCCGCAGTGTGTCCCACTTGGGCGCTTGAAGAGTCGGAGGGCAAGGCTCACGTAGATCAACTCTCCTGCATACCCTGTAGAGTGTGCGAGAACGTATGTCCTAAGGAGGCTATTGCTTATGAAAAGCTTAAAGCATAAACTGTTTTCCGGCATGTTTGGCGCATCCGGTGGATTAGCCGGGCTGTTTTCGCTCTCCAGGTGCCCCGGGAGTAATTGTAGCTCCTGTTTTGGGTGCGTTGGCGCCGGGGTGGGGATCCTCTTTATGGTATTGCTCAATAAACTAAGGCGTGAATAGTCAGCTTATGGGTGTTAATAGACTAAAAATCAGCTGCATCGTTATTTCCGTCATGCTACACTTGTTGTTGCTCTCATCGATGAGAATATATCGTAAACCAATCATTGATGACAAACAAGATGTGGCAGGCGCTATATTATGCCAAATGCTTAAGCCGCAGCATTCGGTAGAAAATATTACGTCCGAGCGGATAACAATAACAGTGGGTAAGCCGGTGCAGGCAGGTTCGATGCCTGATTTTTACACCCATTCAGCCAGTGGGTTGATATTAAATAAAATCAACGTGGCAGATAATAAAAAGCGGGAATCCCGCAAGCAGATTTTCTACCCCAGAGCCGATACCAAGCCTGACAGGTTAGTTAAGCATGTTAGCTTTGATTATCGGAGTGTGTCTCCCAGGAGCCGAGCGACGGTTAGTCCTTCCTATTATTCCGGGCTGGAAAGCAGATTGGGCTTTAGTAAGGTTCCATTACCAACCCGTGAAAATGGAAATATTAGGGCTGATGAAATGCTGCGCTATCAGGAAATGATTAAGCACAGGATAAACGAACAGCTAATCTATCCACGCTCGGCCAAAAGATCGGGAATTGAGGGGAATGTGTCGGTTAAGTTTTTAATATTAAAGGATGGTCAGGTGAGTGATATTAGAATAATACATTCAGCCTATGACATTTTAAGCCGGGCGGCAATTAAAACCATAAAGCTGGCTGGCCCTTTCTCAGCGCTCCCTGAAAAAGCAGCCAGCGAAAAACTTACGCTCAGTTTAACTATTTCTTTTAAGTTGGACTAGTGTCATGTCATCCATGTAACGTATGATTGTCATTCCCGCGAAGGCGGGAATCCACAAGCTTTGGATGCCGGATCAAGTCCGGCATGACAGACTTGACATGATGACACTAGGAGTCTGTCGGCTCGATGACCCCAATCACGAATTGTTTGCATTTGAGGCAGGAGGTGACGATTTCCTTGATGGTTTTATACAATGCCTTTTGATTGATGCGGCGTGATGGCGGGGTAACACCGCATTTTGTTATATCCCCTCCATATATCTCCTGGTACGGGTCTTTGTCTTGATATAACAGGCGGGCTATTTCGATAAGCCGCCGGGTGATCGGCTCATGCGGGTCG
>JAJRUU010000007.1 GCA_024277605.1 bacterium | reverse complement strand
GTATGAGTGGCGGCAATCAGCTCACGCCGGTTAGGGGTGTCTATTCCATAAAAACAAGGGCACCTTGTGGGAGGAGAACTCACCCGCATATGGACTTCCCGCGCTCCGGAGCGGCGCAGCATCTTTATAATCTTACGGCTGGTGGTGCCCCGCACAATAGAATCATCTACTACTATTATCCGCTTACCTTCTATTAACTTCTTTACCACATTCAGTTTTATCTTTACCCCAAAATGCCGGATAGACTGACGAGGTTCAATAAATGTCCTGCCCACATAATGGTTACGGATTAAACCCTCCTCAAACGGAATCCCAGATTCCTCGCTATATCCTAGAGCGGACCCCCTGCCAGAGTCGGGAACCGGTATTACCAAATCCGCTTCCACCGGTTTTTCCTGCGCTAATATCCGCCCCATCTGTTTTCTGACCAAGGTTACATTAAGTCCGTTTATGTTGCTATCCGGGCGTGCAAAATAGATGTATTCAAACACACAGAAGGTTTCAGTTTGTGGAGTAAACGGCTTTTTAGAAGTAACCCCTTGCTCATTAATGGTCACCATCTCTCCCGGCTCTATATCTCTAATAAATTCCGCTTCCAGTAAATCCAGGGCACAACTTTCAGAAGCCAGGATATAAGCTCCATCCAGACGGCCCAGGCATAGTGGACGAAACCCCTTGGGATCCCTCACCCCGATTAATTCATTGCCTCTGATGACCACCAAGCTATAGGCTCCTCTTACCTGGTTTAGGGCTTGAATCAAGGCCTGATGAAAGTCCTCGAGTCCTGAGCGGGCCACTAAGCTTAGAATTACCTCGGTGTCCAGCGTAGTCAGGAAGGTAGCGCCCTCTTCTTCCAGACTTTGCCTGATATATTCGCTGTTTACCAGATTGCCGTTGTGGGCTATTGCTACTGAGCCTTCGGCATAATTTACTACCAGGGGCTGTACATTTTTAATGCTGCTCTCACCGGTGGTGGAATAACGTACATGGCCTATAGCAATATTACCCTTCAGCGTTTTTAAGTCATCCTCGTGAAACACATCGGCTACCAGCCCTATATTTTTGTGTATGTGTAGCTCCTGACCATCGGAAGACGCAATTCCGGCCCCCTCTTGCCCGCGATGCTGCAGGGCATACATACCTAAATAGGTCAGATTAGCCGCCTCCGGATGACCATAAATTCCAAACACCCCGCAATGTTCTTTTAGCTTATTAAACATGGTTTAACCTTAAGTTGAAAACGTACTAAAAGAAATAATTCCAAATATCAAAGTTCAAGTGCTGAAATTTTGACAGGATTAACAGGATGGAATAGAGTTAGAAAGTTGTCATTGCGAGGAGGCATAGCCGACAAAGCAATCTATTGACTTGAGATTGCTTCGCTTTGCTCGCAATGACATTTCTTGTAAATCCTGTCTAAAAAGGGGACTTGTCCCCCTCTGTGTCCTCAGTGGTAAAAATCATTTACCTGAACTATCTAACCAACCCGGTATGCTTTCCCGCCAGGCCCGGTCAAGTTTGTCTAGCGATAACTCCAGTAGTCCTTGAATGGTTACTTTTTCAGGAATCACTTCGCCTAATAGAGATAAGGGGATGTCGTGCTCATTGGCTAGCTTTTCCAGTGCGGACAATTGATCACTTTTTATAGATACTACAATTCGTGAGGCTGATTCATTAAATAAAAAGATATCCGGTCTTAGGTCAGAGTCAAGCCTGACAGAAGCCCCAAGGACTGCGTCTCTATTAATCAGACAGCACTCCACCAAGGCTACTCCCAATCCTCCTTCAGAGAGATCATAGGCTGATTGCAGCAGTTGTTGATCAATGGCCCGCAGGCAAAGGGCTTGTACAGCCTTCTCCTCTTTTAATGAAAACTCAGGCAGTTGCCCTATAGTTTTACCGGTCTTATATTTAAGGTATTCACTACCACCTGGTTCAGCCTTAGATTTGCCCAATAATACAATTAGGTCTCCAGTTTGTTTGAACCAGGGGGTGACCCTGTTATCGACATCATCAAGCAAGCCCACCATGCCGATTACCGGCGTAGGATAGATGCCCTCACCGGAGGTTTCGTTGTAAAAACTGACATTGCCGCCGGTGACCGGGGTGTCAAAATGTTTGCAGGCATCGATTATTCCCTGAACAGCCCGCTCAAATTGCCACATGGCTTCAGGCTTTTCAGGATTGCCGAAATTAAGACAATTAGTTACGGCTAAAGGTTTGGCGCCGGTACATACCAAATTCCGGGCGGCCTCAGCCACCGCCAGCATGCCCCCGGTATAAGGGTCCAGATAACAATAACCTGAATTACCATCCAGAGAGAGAGCCAGCGCTTTTTTACTGTCTTTGAGTCGTATCAGGGAAGCCCCGGCGCCCGGTAACAAACTGGTGTCGGTGCGTACCATATGATCGTATTGGCGGTAAACGTATTCCTTGCTTGAAATTGTCGGCAGGCTTAATATATTGAGCAACAACTGAGCGTAATCTGTAGGTTCGGCAATCTCAGGTGTAGTTTTAACGTGCTTTAAGTAGGCCGGTTCCTGTCTGGGCCGCACATATAGCGGAGCCTCATCGGTCAGCGCATTAACCGGGATATCGGCTACCAGCCGCCCATTTTGACATATCCGAAAATTTTTCTCCTCAATTACCCGCCCGATGGTAACACATTCCAGATCCCATTTATCAAATATAGCGGCCACTTCAGCTTCCTTGCCCTTATCAGCCACCAACAGCATCCGCTCTTGAGATTCTGAAAGCATTACTTCATAAGGAGTCATCCCCAGTTCACGCAGTGGCACCTTGGCAATATCTATCTCAATTCCGGTACCGCCGCGGCTGGCCATCTCGGCAGTAGAGCAGGTTAACCCGGCGGCTCCCAGGTCCTGGATGCCCACCAGAAAATCCTGCTTCATCAGTTCTAAGCAAGCCTCCAACAATAGTTTCTCGGTAAACGGATCGCCCACCTGCACCGTGGGCCGCCGCTCGGCCGAAGATTCATCAAACTCTTCTGAGGCCATGGTAGCCCCGTGGATACCATCGCGGCCGGTTTTGGATCCCACATAGATCACCGGATTGCCTATGCCGGTAGCTTGACCCAAAAAGATATTTTCCCGGCGGGCCACGCCCAGACAGAAGGCATTAACCAGCGGATTTAAGTCGTAAGTTGGGTCAAAGTAGACCTCTCCACCCACGGTGGGTACTCCCATACAATTGCCGTAACCGGCAATACCAGCCACCACGTGCTCAAAAAGATAGCGGTTTCGGGGATTATCCAAATTGCCGAACCTCAGCGAATTAAGCAACGCCACAGGACGTGCGCCCATGGTAAAAATATCCCGTAATATGCCGCCCACGCCAGTGGCTGCGCCTTGGTATGGTTCTATAAAAGAGGGGTGGTTATGACTTTCGATTTTAAATACGGCTACCAGCCCGTCGCCGATATCTATCACCCCGGCATTTTCTCCGGGTCCCTGGACGACACAGCTGCCGGTGGTGGGCAAATTTTTGAGGATAGAGCGCGAACTTTTGTAGGAGCAATGCTCAGACCACATCACCGAGAAAATACCCAATTCGGTATAGTTTGGCTCACGGCCCAGGATGCTTACAATCTTTTGGTATTCCTCAGGGCTTAAACCATGCTGAGCGATTAATTCTGGAGTTATAGGAATGTCTTGGTTCATTTTAACAGTTACCCGCCGCGGATTTTCTTTGGGTTAGCCAGTTTATAATTGATTCAAATATCAGCCGACCATCGGTAGAGTTTAATATATCTTCAGTACAGCGTTCAGGATGAGGCATCATCCCCAGCACATTGCCTTTTGCATTGCTGATACTGGCAATGTTATCCAGCGAACCATTGGGATTAAAAGCTTCATCGATTTTACCTTCAGCAGAGCAGTAGCGAAAGATGATTTGGTTTTGGGCTTGCATCCGATGCAGGGTGTTTAGATCAACATAATAATTGCCCTGCATATGGGCGATGGGGATGCGCAATATATGCTTTGGGGTACAGTCCCGGGTAAAGGGCGTAGCGTTGTTCTCTACCCGGATATTTACATATTGGCAAATGAATTTAAGCTTGTGGTTGGTGCGCATAGCCCCGGGGAGTAAGCCCATTTCCAATAAGACCTGAAAACCGTTGCAAATGCCCAGCAGCAATCCGCCTTGGTTGGCATAGTCAACCACTTGACTCATTATCGGTGAGAAGCGGGCAATCGCTCCCGGGCGCAAATCATCCCCATAGGAAAACCCGCCGGGAATGATAATGGCGTCGAATTTATTTAACTGCTTTTGTTTATGCCAGATAAACTCTACATCGTGGTTTAGAACATGCTTTATTATATGATAGCAGTCATGGTCACAGTTGGAGCCGGGAAAAACGATTACACCAAATTTCATAATTTAACCTTATTTATCATTAAGCGAAATTGGTTCCTGTTTAGTAGCATTAGCTGGAGGAACGTTTGTTTCCAGGTTTATAAGGTCAGAGGTGTATAGCTGGTTAGCCAGGTAGAGGAATAATCCACCGATCATCAATATGGAAAAGTCTAAGAATAGAGCAAAGACAATGTTAGAGATGATGACATCATGGGAGGTAATATTGGTCAGGAAATTTTGATAGTCTTGATAGGTTTTAATAATAGCTATTGTAGTAATGATAAAGATAAGCGCAGCCATGGTGAGCACAATGGTGGCTTTGAAATTTGTTTTCAAATGCTGTCTGAAGGGCCAAATCACCAGGAATAAAACAGCTACGATAAAAAACACCATCATCACGTTCATTATAGCAGAACCCATCTTAAGCCTCCCTTTGAAGCCAACTCCAACAATATGGCAACGCTTCCCTGTGCTTACTCCTAGAGCAGCTTACCATCCTTCTCTACCAACCTGTTCCAATCAGTCTCTACTCTATCGACCAACAGCTTTAATATAGACGCATTTGCCGGTTTAAGCAGATGGGCAAACCTGCCTTGCGGCTTCAGCCATTCCACAAGCGGTATTTTCTTCTCCTGATATTTGAGCTTAGCCGCTTCATCACCGGCATCGGCCCTTCTCTTTAATCCCGCCAGCATCTTAGAATCACCGGTTAAGTGTAATACCCCACGTACCACTTCATAGAGCGGCCAGTAGCAACTGGTAACTGAGGTTCTGGCCAATTCGATGCCGATTTCTATTTTAGTGCGCCAGCCCCGATGGCAGGGAGCCATTACATTTAAAAAGGCCGGGCCGCCGCAATTCAAGGCTTTTCTGGTCTTTTCCATCAAGTCTCGCCAATTACTGGGAGAGGCTTGAGCGGCATAGGGGATATTATGAGCGACCACAATTTTGGTTAAATCCTTGCGAGATTGCTGCTTTCCGGGAATCTTCTTGCCCGCCGGGGTAGTGGTGGTATGCGCCCCTATGGGGGTGGAAGATGAGCGCTGGATACCGGTGTTCATATAGGCCCCGTTGTCATAGCATACGTACAGGAAGCGATGCCCCCGCTCCAAAGCGCCCGATAAGGACTGTAAACCAATATCGTAGGTACCGCCATCACCGGCAAAAGCGATAAAATCGATGCGTTTGTCTTTCGGTATTTTACCCTGCCGCTGCAATGAATTATACATAGATTCCACCCCGGAAATGGTGGCGGCGGCATTCTCAAAGGCGCTATGGATCCAGGGAATGCGCCAGGATGAATAGGGGTAAATACTGGTAGACACCTCCAGACAGCCGGTAGCATTAGAAGCTACTACAGGGTGCTCAGCCGCAAGCAAAATCTGCCGCACCGCCGTAGGCGCTACGCAACCGGCACACATCCGGTGTCCGCCAGCCAATAAATCAGGTTTTTGGGTCAGGTCTTTTAATTTAAGGGGAATGCTAGCTTGTTCCGGCATAAAAGCCTCCTTTATTGTTTATAGCTAAGTTGTCAATTGCTTAGCAAAGCTCTTTTTTAATAATTTCCTCGGTTATTTTTATGAATTTTTTTCCTTGTTTTAAGGCATCCAAACATTCAGCTTTATCAAACTCTTTGTTGGCTTCATAATCGGCGTTTTCCCTTAATTCCTTTATGTACGCTAAAGATTTGCTATAGGTTCTCTCAACAATTCCAGACTTGACATAATGAAGGCCAAACATTTTAACCACCCCGGAATGCTTGATAGGATCAACATGTTTTATAAAAAGTACTGCACGAGCCGCATGATACATGGCATAGTAAATTCTGGATATGGCATCGGCGTAAAAGCCTTTTTCATACAAGGCCTGGGCAGCCATTAATTTTTCTTAGCCTGTTTTAATCTTCTTTGTACCTCTGCTGTTAGTTCTTCTGCCACAATATTTTTCCATCTTTTTCAATATTTTTTATAAATATAGATTTCAATTGTTTTAGGCGTTCAAATTCAGTTATATTGAATATTTTTGCTGAAATATAAGTATCATATTCAATAGAAAGATCAAGTGCGGTACCACAGATTTCACGATTCTTCTCAAAATCTTTTCCTTCTGTCAGCACAAGCACATCAATATCAGAATCATTTGTATCCTTATTCCGTGCCTTTGAACCAAATAATTCCAATAAGTTGATATATCCGGAAAGTTTTTTTATAAGTTTAGCTTCAAATTTAGCGATGGCGATTTGTTCGTTCGGTCTAAGCATGGCAAATCATACCTTATTTTATTGCGGTGCCTTGTTTTTTCATTCATTTTCAAATTGTTCTCTGAACTCTTTGTTACGCAAATATAATTTTACTGATGCACCAAAGGTTAGAAGAAACCAAAGAACAAGAAATATAGAATTATACTCTCTAGTCAAAATGATAAAAGTACAAATGATTATTACTGTTACGGTAAGAAGTGGCATAGCAAGTGGGGTGAATGGATTACGTGTGATGTTTACATACTCTTGCCACTTTTTTTCCTTTTTTGACACACTATTACCCTTTAAAAAACACCCTATTCTTTTTACACAATAATCACCAGCTACAATGTAAAGGTCAAAGGCAAGAGCAATAGCTGGTACAATATATAATATAACTGTAAAATCGACCCGATCAGCTTGAATAGAACCAAGCCCAAGTAAACTTATTACGAATGTAAGCTTGCGGAAAACATATTCTGCCCTTAAGTCCTGGGTTTTTATTATTTCCTCCCGCAAGTGTTTTAAAAATTCTTGCTCATGATCATCTTGCTTATCCATTATGTTATCCAATTCTAAACCACTGGCTGCATCAAATCATTACTCCCTCACCGTAATATAATTTACTTCCTGCGAGGGTTTGCCGGTTTTGGTTATTTTCTGTAAATCGGTAAACACCCCGTTTACATCCGCCACACCGAAGTTACAGTAGGCTGAGTTGAGTCTTGCGAAACCCAATAAAATCATTTTAAATAGAAATAATCTTTAAGCCCTCTATTTCTTCAAAATGCTTTCGGTTATTAGTTAACAGGATAAGGTTATGATAAATAGCCGTTGAAGCGATCATAAGATCAAAATTATCGATTAGTTTACCTTGTTTTCTCAATCTGGCGCGCTCCTGACCAAAAATCCGGCAAATATCCCGATCAATCCCCAAGCTGGAGAACAAGGATAAAAGGGCTTCAAGTTCAGCTTTGGCTTGGTTAGGATTCTTAGATTGATAGACACCCTCATATAGTTCGGCTACCGAAATAACGCTTATTCCCAGGCCAAAGGATCTAAATTCCTTTAGTTTCAGCCTGGTTTCGTCTTTCCCTCTGAGATGGTTAATAACCCAATCAGTATCAATCAAAAATTTCATAGCTTTACTTCTTGCCTGGTTGAGATTTGACGATCGGCGTAAATATTCTTTTTTAATTCTTCACAATCCACCAAATCAGCCCAACTCCCAAAGGTAGCATCCAAAATATCTCTCTCTGGTTCTAAAATAACTATTTTTAACTCCCGACCTTCAGGAAACTCAACTTTTTCCAAAGGCTTGATTACTCCCTTAGAAAATCTTGCTTTAACGGTCTTTATCACGGGATTACCTCCCCATTTAGTTGGTGTAGTTAGGTAGGTATATCTTAACTAACAACGAAAGCATAACACCAGGCTTTTTCCCTTTATTCCTTCGCAATTTCATCACCTATGTTTTTTACTCCCGCACCGTTATATAATTTACTTCCTGATCTGCTTTACCGGTTTTGGCTAATATCTGTAAATCGTCAAAAATACGGTTTACATCCGCCAAGCCAAAATCACGGCCTCCCAGTCCATAGATATAATCTACGGTGGGAGGTGCAGCTTCCAGGCTGAATAGCGCTGAACGTACCTCAGAGAATAGCGGGCCGCCATAGGCCCCGAAGGAATCGGAGCGATCCAATACCGCAATGGCCTTAGCTGATTTGAGCGCTTGGGATAGCTCTTTAGCCGGAAATGGTCTGAAGCTGCGCAACTTTAATACTCCGGCTGCGATACCCTGTTGTCTTAAATTATCCACTACCGTCTTTACCGTTCCCACTGAAGATCCCAGCGCCACTACCACCAGTTCGGCGTCTTTAAGTTTATATTCTTCGAAGAAGCCATAGCTGCGTCCAAAGTTTTTGCCGAATTCCCGGCCTATTTCTAAAATTACCGGCTTGGCCAGCTGCATGGCTTCGGCCTGCTGTCGTTTATGCTCGATATAATAGTCCTGTAAATCCAGCGGCCCATAAGTTACCGGGTTATCTACATCCAGTAAGGGATAATGCTGTTTAAACGGGCCGATGAAATTGCGTACCTGAATATCATCCAATAGCTCCATACGTTCGATGGAATGACTGATAATAAACCCGTCCAGGCAGACCATCACCGGCAGGCGTACCTCTCGGACTTCAGAAATACGTACCGCCTGGATCAGGTTGTCATAAGCTTCCTGAGCGTTCTCAGACCACAACTGAATCCAGCCGGAATCACGCGCCCCCATGGCATCGCTGTGGTCGCAATGGATATTGATCGGGGCCGCAAGCGCCCGGTTTACGGTAGTCATAATAATCGGCAAGCGGTTACCGGCGGCGATATACAGCATCTCCCACATCAGCGCCAGGCCATTAGCTGAAGTAGCCGTCATCACCCGACCCCCGGCGGCTGAGGCGCCGATACAGGCGCTCATGGCGCTGTGCTCACTCTCTACCGCTACCATTTCCGTGTTTACCTCTCCATCGGCCACAAAACTGGCAAACTGTTGCATCACCTCAGTTGAAGGCGTTATAGGGTAAGCGGGACACACATCAGGATTTATCTGACGCATGGCATTGGCCATCGCAATATTTCCGGTCATAGCCACTGTATTTGTTGACATCCTGCTCCTCCTTATTTCAATAATCTTTAAATTATAATTCAAGGAAATTAGTTTTATTAATTATGCTATGCCTATTTCTTCTCTTCAACCATGTTAATAGCCTTTGCCGGACACTCATGGGCGCATATCCCGCAACCCTTGCAATGCATAAGATCGAAGCCCTCAAACTTGCCGTCTTTAACTATGATAGACGAATCGGGACAACAAATCCAACACTGCAAGCAAACTCTATTGCATTTTTCAGTATCGAGCACCGGACAGTAGGTGCGCCAGGCGCCAGTGTCGTATTCAACTGAATTTCCCGCATCCAGAATCATACCGCCAATGGGTAATTCCCGCCAGCCTTTCTTTTTGTCAGCTATTTTATTACTCATTCCCCTGCTACCTCCTCATATGCTCTCTTGACCGCCTCCAGATTGGCAGTTACTATTTGTTCGGTAAACTTTTTTCCGAAGCTGCGCTTCAGATCATCAACTAAATCATCCAGATCAATCAGCCCGGCCACCTTGGCTAATGCCCCCAATAAAGGGGTATTGGGCAGGGGACGTTTAATAGTATCAAGCGCAATCTTGGTGGCATTTAAGGTATATACCTTTTGTCCTTTATCAAGCCCCAGTTTCTGCCTGATTTCCGCCGCTTTTTCCTTGGTGTTTATAATAAATATGGCGTCTTCCGGCGTGCCTTCGGTAACATCCACGCTGCCTATTAATGTAGGGTCTACTACCACCACCACATCGGGGTTGGTTACCTGACAGTGTATCGCAATGGGATCAGTACTTAAGCGATTATATGCCCGTAAGGGAGCCCCCATGCGCTCCGGTCCATACTCGGGAAAGGCCTGCACGTATTTGCCGCTGGCGAGAGCCGTTTCAGCCAATACCTTGGCGGCAGTAACCGTGCCTTGTCCTCCACGACCGTGCCAGCGCACTTCGGTAAATTGTTTATCCATGATTCCTCCTTATGACAACGTACCTTAATTTAACTTAGCGTCAATTAAACTAATCAAGCTATATAAAAAATCCCTGTTTCCCTGAAATACCGGTTCATTACACAACTGCATCAGATACCCAAGCGGCCGCTTAGGGCTTTACTGATAGTGACCTCATCCGCAAACTCCAGGTCTCCCCCCATGGGGAGCCCGCAAGCAATACGGGTTACCTTGACCCAGGTGGGTTTGATCAGCTTGGAAATGTACATCGCCGTTGTCTCTCCCTCTATAGTCGGACTGGTAGCTACAATCACCTCGTTTATGCCGCCCTGCTCCACGCGAGCCAAAAGCTCTTTGGTTCGGATTTCATCGGGCCCGATATTATCCAGGGGAGATATATTGCCCATCAGCACATGATAATGTACCTTATAGCTTTTAGTCTTTTCAATAGCCAAAAGCCCTTTGGGGTCTTCCACAACACAGATTGTGCCGGGATCGCGCGCGGGATTGACACAGATAGGACAGGGATCGATTTCAGTGATATTCATGCATAAAGAGCAGTAACGAGTTTTGTCCTTAAGCTCTCCTATGGCCTGGGCCAGCTGCTCTGCCTCCGGCCTGGGAATTTGCAGAACGTACAGCGCCATACGCTGGGCGCTCTTTTGCCCCACCCCGGGCATTTTTTGAAATAACCTAATCAGACGGCTTAATGATTCAGTATATAACATTTATCTCCAATATTTCCAGAGGACATGTCCCCAAGGGGTCAATGACCCCAATTAATGGTCACTCAATATTTTGCACCTGCTCCCTTATCTTCTCCAATTGGCATCTGATTTCTACTACCTGTTGCGAGATGGTTACATCGGATACCTTGGAGCCGATGGTGTTGGCTTCGCGATTCATTTCCTGAATCAAAAAATCCAACTTTTTGCCAATGGCCCCCTCAGCCGCCAAGAAGCCCAATAATTGATTGAGGTGGCTATTTAAACGGAGCAACTCCTCGCTAATATCGGATCGTTCAGCATATATCACTACTTCCTGAGCCAATCGCTCTTCCGGTATGGAAACTTTAGCCGCCAGTTTATTTGTTTTTTGTGTCAGTCGTGCATTGTATTCGTCTACCAAAAGGGGGGCACGTTGTTCAATTTGGGTAAGCGCCAGTTTTATTTGGGCTGCCAGTTGCTTAATCTCTTCATATGTTGCCCGGCCTTCTTCGACTCGCATCGACTCCAGTGAGTCCAGGGCCTGTTTTAAGGCTTGTTCTAATGGCAGAGAAACATCCGCCTCAGATTTTATTTCCTACAGGGTAGTAAACAATTGGGAATTATTTGCCAAAAAATCTATGCTGATTTCTCCCGGTAGCTTAAGTTCCTGCTGAAGATTTACAAAACTGTCTACATATGCCTTAGCTAATCGGGTATCTAATTTTAGCTGTTTTTGATTTTGTTGCGCGTCTTCCACCTTAATCCAGACATCGAAGTGCCCGCGAAAAAAGCGCTTTTGTATAAGTTTTTTAATTCCATGCTCCAGCGCTGCAAACTCTTTGGGTAGGCGGATACTAATATCGAGGTAGCGATGATTTATAGATTTAGCCTCTGCTTCTATAGTTATGGACTCATCGCCAGACGTCCCACAACCATAGCCGGTCATGCTCTTTACCATTATCCCACCCAGCTTATCGATATGCTCAAAATTATATTACCATGATTGAGGTTTAAGTATATATTAAGGGCTTACTTTAAGTCAATAGCGATAGTTATTGTATAGCGCAACTAATCTAAAGTTGATGGTTTCGTAACCCGAACAATTCGGGCAGGCATAGCCTGTTTTTTCAGGACGTTGGATTATAAACCTTATCTCGCAAGGGATGTCTTGCGAACCCAGCCTAAATTTATGAATAGGCCGGGCGTAAAAAGTCACCAAATGTCACCCTGAACGAAGTGAAGGGTCTCGTATTATATTGAAACAGATTCTTCGCGGAGTTTATCCTTGAGCATAGCAAAGGGCTCAGAATGACAAAATGAAGGTTTTCAGACTTTTTACGACTCCATAAAAATTTACTTGCAAAAGATTTATTTTTGTTATAGAGTGCCCCAATTGGACTTATAATAAAAGGATAATATAAATATGACTAAGAGTGAATGTTGTTGGAAAGAAAGTATGAAAAAGGAAATGGAGGAGATTCAAAGGCATTGCGCACTGGAACGTGAAAAGCATGGCCCTGATATTGATCCTCAATGCGCTGCCTTGGATTGGATTGAAAAAAATGCGGCTGAGTTCAGGAAACGTTGGGAAGAGGAGGGATAGAAAAGCAATGTTCAGGAGGCTTTTTATTTCAGCGGGGTTGTGCCTACTGCTTTTAGGTTGCGCCGAAGCCCCGGTAAAGAATGAAGAACCCGATTCCACTACCCCGCAGGACATCATGTATGATAAGCAACAGGGAATCCAGCAACAGCAGATGCAGCAAGGTCGGCCATTTAGAACCGGACCGGGCCGCCGTTTCTAAACAACCGCTTACAACTTATCTGCCTTCCGCTTATAACCTAAAAGTATCCTTAATTATGGCTTAGCCCGATGCCGTAACAGACTGGCTCCCTGCCCAGGGCGAAAGGCCTGCCGCAGGTTGGCGGCAACATAATCTATGGCCGCAGTTACCGCCTGAGCCAAAGCCATATTCTTAGACAGCCCGGCGGTAATGGCTGCCGACAGGGCACAGCCGGTGCCATGCCAGCCGCTGCCCTTGAGGCGGGGACGAGTAAAGACCGTATGTTTCCGCCCATCATAAAGCAAGTCCAGCACTTCCTCCCCTGGCAGATGTCCACCTTTGATAAGCACCCGGGAACAGCCAACTTTCTGGATTTTTTGGGCCGCCGCATGCATGTCTTGCAGGTTATGCAGCTTGAAACCGCACAGCGCTTCAGCCTCGCTAAGGTTGGGGGTAACCAGATAGGCCAGCGGCAATAATTCCTGCGCTATAGTTTTAAGCAGCTCTTCTTTTGGGTACCCTGGAAAAGGGGATATGTCCCCTTTTGACAGGCTTGAGCCATCTCCGGCGTATAATACAGGATCAACCACTAAATACGGCACATCAAATCTCTTCACCCGCTGGATCACCTGCTTTACTATCCGGCTATCCCACAGCATCCCGGTCTTAAGCGCTGCAATTTTAAAATCGGCAAACAGCGTATCCAGTTGCCGACCGATAAGCTCCGGCGGCAAAGGATAAACATCCTGCACCCCGCTGGTGTTTTGCGATGTTACCGCCGTAAGCGCACATACTCCATATACCCCAAAGGCCAAAAAGGTTTTTAAGTCAGCCTGGATACCAGCCCCGGCACAGGAATCAGACCCGGCGATAGTTAAAGCTATAGGGGTATCTTTCATGGTCTGTCTCCAGCAGGAGGGAGCCTTTCCTTAAGTTGCCTGGTAACAAGGGCTATATCCTCAGCTTGGGCTATAGCTGAAATCACCGCAATCCGGCTTACTCCGGCGGTAACCAATGCGGCCAGGTTGGTCGCATTAATACCTCCGATAGCCACCCAGGGTATATCAAGCTGCCGATTGAACTGTTTGATCAGCTCAAATCCAAGCGGGGTCTTGGCATCGGCTTTACTCATGGTGGGGAATAGCGGCCCCATTGCCACATAATCAGCCCCCTGCCTTTGAGCTAAAAGCGCTTCTTCTAAAGTATGACTGGAGATACCGATTAGCTTATCCGGTCCCAGAATCTTGCGGGCCGCCCCAATCGGCAAATCATGCTGTCCCAGATGCACCCCGGCGGCATCCAAAGCCAGCGCTACATCTACCCGGTCATTGATAATCAAGGACACCCCCGCCGCCTTCGCCAAGGGCATAATTTTCTCGCCCCATTGCCAGAGTACTCTAAGATTATCCCCTTTATAGCGCAATTGCAGCAGATCCACCCCCGAATGTATGGCTTCGGCCGCCAATTTGTCCGGCGGATACCGGTTTTGCTGGTCTAAGTTAATAACTAAATATAGTTTAAATGCTTTTAGCATAATTAATTCCAGGCTTTGCCTGGCAGCCACTTGGGAGGCAGCACCCTCAGACCGGCTTTAGCCTGGGGACTCAGCATCAGCATAAATAAATTGGCCTCGGTTTTAGCATCGGCATGGATAAACTGCAATTTTTTGGGCTGCAACTGATGTCGGCGTGCCTTATCCAACACTTCAACCAAACGGGCTACCGGATAGATCAGGTTTATCCTGCCCCTGGGTCGTACTAAATAAGCACAGGCCGCAAGCAGCTGTTGCAGGTTCCCGGCTACCTCATGCCGGGCCTGGGCTATGCTGGGATCTGGATTTAGGCGCCCGACGTCTACTTGCCAATATGGCGGATTAGCCACCAGTGCATCAAACTCATGTTGAGTAAATTGTGTTTCTATTGTACGTATATCGCCGCAAACTATAGAGACCTTAGACTGCATTTGATTTAAGCTGACATTCTCTTTGGCTAAATCAGCCAACTCGGGTTGCAGCTCCAGCCCCACTATCTCTTTTACCTTTGAGCGTTGCGCTATCAACAGAGAGACTATTCCACAACCACACCCCAAGTCAATTACTCTGCCGCCAAGAGGAATATCAGCAAAACTGGCCAACAACAGGGCATCCGCTGAGAAGCGATACCCGTCACGGGGCTGAAGCAGTTTTAAGCCATATTCTTTTATAACATCCAGAGTGTGGTTAGTTGTATCCATTAAAAAGCTCCTGCCTGGCATACTCCATAAAATCTAGAACACCAACACCGGTTAATTGTAGCGTCTGATGTACCGTCCGGTCAAATTCATCCCGAGCTGGATGATCCATCATAGCATCAACTTTAGTTTGAGTTAAGGGCACTTTTTGTTTTGAGCGCAGTTCAGTTCCAAACAGGTTAACGCTGGTTCGAAAGGTATCACTGGTGTGTTTGTTATTTGCTCTGGCCATAATTTTCAGTAGCTCGGCTGTTGAGTTTACTTTAATCGCTAAAGTTTGCTTTAATGTGGTAGTGTAATCAGCCGGGATTAATCCCGCTACTTCTTGCTGCATGCGGTAGCCCACATAGCTTTCATAAGCGAAGTGGTAGTTTTTGGTAGTCTGGGTAGTACCGGCAATGGGGCTGGTAGGAATAATAAAGCGCAGGCTGGTTTGAGTGGTATGATAGGGTTGTCCCAGGTCTTCAATATAATGAATCACCCGCGCTAAAAACCTGAAACCCCAGTATAAATCACCCTTTGATATAGCCTGTTTGGCTAATTCATAAAAATGCTCCGCCCGTTGGGGTGCTACTCCCTGGGGTAAAAACAGCCATGGCAGATGCCAATCCCAGGCGGGATAATACATGTGACGATAGCCCTGGCTGCCGGCCATCAGAATTTGGGCTTTTGATAGCTCAAGTTCCTTGTCCATCGCCCAATCAGGCTCATCACTGTAATCGATGAGAATTTGCCGGGCAGTGGTTTTCCGTCCGGTCCCGGCTCCTTCAAAGCCTGCCTTTTCTCCACTATTTAAAGTGTAATAAACGAATGTCTCCGGCGCCGGTGAAATCTGACCGCAATCAGGATTAGTGTAAACTACTTTAAAATTGGGATTCAGTGAATCATCCCGGTAGCTATAGGGAGTAACCGTGATTTGATCATAATCATCCAACCAGCTTATACCCTCCAAGGCCGACTTCGTCATCAGGTTATGCCGCACCCAGGCCCAGGCGTTATTTGTCCCAAAAGTAAGAGCTATTGTGTAGCACATGAGAAATATGAGTGTACGCTGTGATTTTATTTGCATGAGCTTAAGCTAACAAAAGGTTTTTGTTTAGTCAAGCTGTGTGTGTTTTATAGTAAATTATTTTACCACAGAGGGCACAGAGGAATGCGGAAATTTAAATTATGTTGATATGCAACTGGAGCTTTTTAGTGCCGTCAAACGTGGAATAAAATAATACGGCATGGATCATTTATTATAAGAAGATTAATATTTCTGGATGTTTAACATTTGACCCGAAAAGTTCGGGTCTAGTTATGGGTAAATCGGCATTTAGTTGAAAAGTATAAATTTATCAGCTTCCTGATCAGCCGCCTCGGGCAAACAAAGCTTTATTGGACGTTGGCTCATGCATCTTATCTCACAAGAGGTCTGGCGAATCTAATCTGAGTTTATGAATAGATCAGGTTGAAAGCGGCTGCTAATTTTGGTATGATGAACCAATGAGAATAATCTTATATACTGGTAAAGGCGGGGTAGGCAAAACCTGTATCTCGGCAGCTACGGCGGTGAGGTGCGCCAAGTTGGGATACAAGACGGTGGTGCTGAGCACTGATTCGGCGCATAGCTTGTCGGACTCGATGGATATCGCCATTGGCGATGATATAACCCAGATTAGCCCCAATCTCTATGCCCAGGAGATAAATGTGCAGCATGAGATGCGGCTTAACTGGGGCAGTATAAAGTCCTTCATCGTCGATTTCTTGAGTAAACAGGGGATGAAGGGGCTTATAGCCGAGGAATTCGCCATTTTTCCCGGGATGGAGGAGTTGTTTTCGCTGCTTAAGCTTAAGCAGTATTATGAAGAGGGGGAGTTCGATGTAGCCATTATTGATTGCGCCCCTACCGGCAGTACCATGCGCATGCTGAATATGCCGGATATTATGCGCTGGTATATGGAGCGCTTTTTTCATCTGGAGCGCCGAATTGTGAAGATGGTGAAGCCGGTAATGGAGAGGATGTATGATAATGTGCTGCTGCCCACCGATGAGGTTTACTTCTCGATAGAGGAGTTGTATTCCAGGATCAGAGACTTACATGAGGTATTGACCAATCCTGATATTTGCAGCGTGCGGCTGGTCTGCAACCCGGAGAAGATGGTAATCAAGGAATCCCAGCGGGCGTATACTTTCTTGAGCCTGTTTGGCTTTACGGTAGATGCGGTGGTGGCGAATAAGGTATTGCCCAAAACCATTACAGACCCGTATTTTACCAGGTGGCAGGAGATTCAGCAAAAATATCTGGAATATGCGAAGCAGGCGTTTCATCCGTTAAACATATTTCAAGCACAACTGTTTGATGATGAAATGGTAGGTTTGGCCTTATTGGAAAAAATGGGCGAATCCATTTTCCTGAAACAGGATCCGGCTCAAGTGTTCTTCAGGGAAAAACCATTTGTGATAGAGAAAAATGATTCCGGCTATGATCTTTATCTTAAGTTGCCCTGTGCCGATAAAAATGATATGAATATGTGGGTTAAGGGAGATGAGCTTATTCTGGAGATCGGAAATTTTAAAACCAATACCCTGCTTCCGGGAAATTTAGCAAGTCTGCCTCTAAAAGGGGCCGTCTTCCAGGAGCATAGACTCAAAATTACGTTTGGAGGGAATTCAAATGAGATACCAGAATAAAAAGCAGGAAGGTATGTGCTCAAAAATTTGGGGGGAGCTGTCTGAGGTTAGAAAACATCTGATCAACAGCCAGAAAGAACTGCTATTAACCGTACGGGCTATCGTCGATCTGGCGGTAGAAAAAACAGAGTGCGCCCCTGCGGCCGATAAAGCCCGGAAGGTTACCATTAAGTAGCGCCTCTCAACACTAAGAATAAAGCTGAAACTGTCGCAATCCAGAGAGATAACTAGCTGTTTTCATGTTAGCTTCTGACTCTATGTTTGTCCTCGCTGTACTTTCTCCCAACTAAGCCTGACAGACTCACAGTATTTAAACAAAGTTTTTTAGTGACAATTTGTCTAATATTCGTTATCGTATATCACTACTGTCCGGTAAAAAAATTTTAATGGTACAAAAACATTAGGTATATCAGGATGATTGACCCCAAAAAAGACTTTTTCGATTTCAATTTGCTCTGGGATTTATGCCATGATCTATCCACCTTAGAGTGGAAAG
>JAJRUU010000064.1 GCA_024277605.1 bacterium | reverse complement strand
GCACTCATGAGCCAGTGGGAGTGGGTGAATCAATAAAAACAATGAAACATCATGAAGAAGAGACTAAACAAATTGATAAAAGAATAGAATGTAAAACAAAGCTCCAGAACATTCTCGAAGATAATCTCAAAAATCTTAAATGGCCTTAAAGCTTAGCAGCATTGGGAGAGCAACCATGACCGTAAAAAATCAAGTCATTAAAATGATTGAAAAACTTCCGGAGGATGCAACTGTTTCAGATATCATGGCAGAGTTGTATTTTCGTCAGAACGTAGACGAGGCATTAAAGGAACTTGATGAAGGAAAAGGAATCAGCCACGAAGAAGCAAGAAAGCGGCTGGGACAATGGCTACAATAACTTGGTCGCCTAAAGCCATTCAGGAGCTGGAAATAATCTGTAATTATATTGGTAAAAACTCTGAATACTATGCTCGTCTTTTCGCCGGCAATGTTTTTAAACGAATTGAATTATTGGCACTGTTTCCACAATCGGGAAGAATAGTTCCCGAATATAAGCAGTCAAATATACGAGAGCTTATCTATCAAAACTATCGTATTGTTTATCGAACTAAACCCAATTTGATTGAAGTGGTTTGGATTACTCAAGGGGCACGTTTGTTGCCAAAAAACTTATAACAACTTAAAAAAAGATTGCTAAGGGAACTTCACCAACAAACTATACACCAGCTACACTTGATGTTGCTGAGTAAAAAAGTCAGTGCGCTAGAACTTACCAAAGCCTTTTTGCAGCGAATCGAAAAACAGGATTCCCGTATCGGGGCCTATGTTAGCGTGACGGAGGAAACAGCGCTACGTCAGGCGGAGCAAGCCGATAAGCTCATAGCCCAGGGAAACGGCGCATCTATCCTTACCGGCATTCCCCTGGCGATTAAAGATAATATGTGCACCAAGGGTCTGAGGACTACCTGTGCCTCAAAAATATTGGATAATTTCATTCCCCCCTATGAGGCGACGGTCATAGAGAAACTTAACCAGCAACATTATGTCCTATTGGGAAAGACCAATATGGATGAGTTTGCCATGGGCTCTTCAACTGAGAATTCCGGTTTAAAGCCCACCCATAACCCCTGGGATACAGATAGAGTGCCGGGCGGCTCCAGTGGCGGCTCAGCGGCAGCGGTGGCCTCACAACAGGCGGTGGCTGCACTGGGTTCCGATACCGGTGGTTCTATTCGCCAGCCGGCGGCCTGCTGTGGGGTGGTAGGACTAAAGCCTACGTATGGTTTAGTCTCCCGCTATGGGTTGGTAGCATTTGCTTCATCACTAGATCAGATCGGCCCCATAACCCGCGATGTTCGGGACGCCGCCTTATTGCTTAACGTAATCGCCGGACAAGACCATAGGGATTCCACTTCCGCCCCGCAAGAGCCGGCGGACTTCACCGCCAAACTGGGCAAAAGCATTAAGGGCTTGAAAATAGGTTTGCCCAGGGAATATTTCAGTGATGGGATAGCCCCGGAAGTAGCTGCCAGCATTGATAATGCTCGTAATGTCTTAGAAAAGCTGGGAGCAAATTTTGCTGAAGTCTCTTTACCGCATACCGAATACGGTATCGCCACTTATTATATTTTAGCTACCGCAGAAGCCAGCGCCAACTTAGAGCGTTATGATGGCGTAAAATATGGCCGCCGCAGCCAGGAGTACAGTAACCTGCTTCAAATGTACGAAAATTCACGCGAGGACGGTTTCGGGGCGGAGGTAAAGCGGCGTATAATGTTGGGTACTTACGTGCTTAGCTCCGGCTATTATGATGCCTATTATTTAAAAGCCCAAAAAGTGAGAAGTCTCATAATAAAAGATTTTGAAACCCTCTTTGCTGACTATGACTTAATATTGACGCCGACTATTCCGGCTCCCGCTTTTAAATTAGGCGAAAGAACAGCCGATCCATTAACTATGTATCTATCAGATATATTTACGATTTCTGCTAATTTGGCCGGGCTGCCTGCCATCTCTGTTCCCTGCGGATTCAGCTCCAACAAACTCCCCTTTGGATTGCAGCTCATCGGACCTCCCTTCTCCGAATCTAAAATTCTTCAAGCAGCCCATTCCTTTGAACAGGAAACTGATTATCACTTGCAATGGCCTTAACCCTACAAGTCGGGTCGTATTAAATTCAAGCCAATATATATAGTTTTGCTGGATATTAGTCCCGAATAATTCGGGTTGCATGGAGGGAAGAAGCTATAGTGGATATGGAGCTATTTCGCAAATTCCCATTATTTAACCTCTGGCTAAGGCTGCGAAAGTGAAGCAATTGCATTTGTTTCATTATAATCCGAAACATACGGACAAAGAAATAGCTGAAATTGAACGGAAAGCGAAGGAGTTGTTCCCAAATACTTTTGCCGCTAAGGAAGGCTGGAGTTTTGATTTGTCTTAATTTTATGACTAAATTTAGTACCTATGGGGGTTAAAATTCATGACATACGAACCGGTAATTGGTTTAGAAATACATGCCCAATTGACTACTCAATCTAAAATGTTCTGTAGTTGCAGCACCAAATATGAACAGGAACCAAACGCATCAACTTGTCAGGTATGCCTGGGGCTGCCCGGAGTATTACCGGTGATGAATAAAAAAGCAATAGAACACAGTGTATTAACCGCTCTGGCGCTTAACTGTCATATCGCTCAGCGCAATGTCTTTGCTCGTAAAAATTACTTTTATCCTGACCTGCCAAAAGGGTACCAGGTTTCCCAATTCGACCAACCGGTGGCCCAGAATGGCTTTCTTCAGCTAGAAGTAAATGCTGAGCAGCACCGAATTGGCATTAACCGGGTACATCTGGAAGAAGATGCCGGTAAATTGCTGCATCAAGGCAGTCTGGACAATAAGGCAAGTTGGGTGGATTTCAACCGCACCGGTATTCCACTTATGGAAATCGTCAGTGAACCGGATATTCCCTCAGCAGAAGTCGCTAAAGCGTTTATGATTAAGTTGCGGGATATTCTGGCATATCTTGGGGTATGTGATTGCAATATGGAGGAGGGGAGTTTGCGCTGTGATGCTAATGTTTCTGTCCGCCGGGTGGGAGAGAAAGAATTGGGGGTTAAAGCCGAGGTCAAGAACATGAATTCCTTCCGTTTTCTCCAGCGGGCGCTGGAATACGAGATTGAACGTCAGATTGCAGAGCTTGCGGCGGGCGGCAGGATTATTCAAGAGACCCGATTATGGGATGAGGCAAAAGGGGTTACGGTTTCCATGCGCAGTAAGGAGGAAGCTCACGATTACCGGTATTTTCCAGAGCCGGATTTAGTGCCTGTAAGAGTGCAAACAGAATGGATAGAGCAAATAAGAGAAAAATTGCCGGAATTGCCGGATGAGAAGCGATCACGATTTATAACCAAATATCAATTGTCGGCTTATGACGCCGGGATTTTAACCAGTTCCAGGGAGCTGGCTGATTATTTTGAACAATGTGCAAAGCTGTTTTCTGAATATAAATTGCTGAGTAATTGGATCATGGGAGAGCTATTAAGGGAGCTTAAGCAGCAAAATGCCGATATTATCGACTGCCCTGTTAGCCCTGAGAAGATGGCTGGGATGTTAAAGCTGATCAAGCAGGATGTAATTAGCGGAACAACAGCCAAGCAGGTCTTTGAGGAGATGTATCGTACCGGAAAAAATGCCACGGATATCGTTCGGGCACAGGGCTTAGAGCAAATTACCGATTCACAACAAATATTAGATATTATTGATCAGGTAATCAAGGATAACCCCGATTCAGTGGCCACATACAAAGCGGGAAAAACCAAAATCATCGGTTTTTTAATCGGTCAGATTATGAAACTAAGCCGAGGGAAAGCCAATCCCCAACTGGTAAACCAATTACTGACGGATAAACTTAAGTTGTAAACGGCGGGCGAAAAGTGTACCAGTGGGCAGGGTAAAACGGCGGTCGAAAAATGTACCACCCTAAAACAACCTCACGGTAGAATTGTAGAAACTTTCTACTTGTGAGGAGGGAGGTATGAAGAAGATGTTTGAATAT
>JAJRUU010000063.1 GCA_024277605.1 bacterium | reverse complement strand
TATCTGTAATGTCAAGGGATAAACATTGACATGAATATATGTATTCGTATCTACAATGCGAGCGACAAAACCTAACTATTGTTTTTTAATTTCTGATAGTTATCTGCTAAAAAAAGGGGAGTGCGTGGTCAAGATGAGATTGATAATGCTTTAACATCCGTCGCAACTTACTATCCCAGGGAACATAACTTAACCCCTGCCTAATGTACTGCATGCCCTCCTGCTCTTTCCCCAAATAAAAACAAGCAATAGCCATATAGCGGCAATATTTATGAGTGGGCAGCCGCAGCAACACCTGTTGGTACAGCTCATAGGCAACTTCCACCCATTCTTTGCGGTTCTGCTTTACCCCCAAGGTAAGCGCTTTCTTAGCTACCATGGTAGTTAGCTCGAACTTGATGTAAGGGTTAACTCCAATCTTATCTATTAATGCAGGTTGAATAAATTTCTCCGTCTTGTTCGAATCTATAACCTTACGCATGATCTCTGCGGCTCGCCAGTTATCGTAGACACCCCACGTTATGCTTAAGGAAAGTAACAGGACCAAGGGCATAAGCAGCTTCCCCAACCTGGCAGATACCTTATAATGGCGCTCCTTATTAGAAGGAATCAGTCTGCCCCAGATTGCCAATAGAAACGCCAAGATGACAAGCAGGGACAGTCTTCTTAAGGGGGCTGATAACAGGCACTGAACAAAAAAGGGTATAAATAATGAACCTGTAACTAACAATAGCGGAGAAGGATTACTTTTTAAGGTCTTTAAGGTGTGCTTACACACAATAAACCAAATCAGCCCGAATAGCAGAAACCCCACCAGGCCTGTCTCAGCTAAAAATTGAAGAAACTCATTGTGCGCATAATTTGCTGGATATGCGTGGTCTTTCAGAAAGTCACTATTGGTTCGCAAAATTAATCCGGCCAGAGCGGGCATATAATTTAACCCAAACTGTCCCAACCCAACCCCCCACAAAGGGGAACCCCGGAATATTTCCAACGACGTCCGCCAATAAATAAGCCGATTGGTTATACTACCGTAGCTATTCACTTCTCCAGCGGTATACTGCACGGAAGAAATAGTACGTTGCAGGGAGGATGTTTCTGGAAGAACAGTCTGGGAGAAAAAAAGTGTGCCGGTTATTACCAGCACAAACAAAGCAATTTTCAGCTTACGGGCTGCCAGCCATTTGGATCCTAAGTAGATTTTACCCAGCCCGAAGTAAACAACCACTGCGGTCAATCCACAATATACCCCCAAGCCTCCACTGGCATCCAAAACAAAAACGATTAAACCGCACGCAAGCAACATCCCGGCGGTTATACTCCATTTCTTCCACGTAGCTTCTGCTTTTGCCTCCAACAAAAAATAAAGACAGACGATTAACCCCAAAGACAAATATAACCCCATGGTATTGGGCTGGCCAAAGGTGGAATAAACCCTATCCCCATACATTCTCAATCCGGCTGGTCTATAAGGAATTGGAAAATAAGGGCAATGTTTAATCACCTCCTGATAAACCAAATATTGAATCAAGCCTATTAGGGCAACTATGGTTGTCGAAACAAATAAAGCGCCGAGGAAGAGTTTTGATAGCTTAGGGGTATTAATAATATTTGCTACTACGAAATAGGTAAAATAGGCCGCCAGCAGAAAACTCACGTTGAAAATAAAGGTTGCTGTGTCTTTAACCCCTAACCATGACAGTAAGACAGCGAACAATACCCCAAGGAAATAAATATCAACCGGCAGGCTAAAGGCTATGCCCTGCCTTATCAGCCTGATTGTAAACAGGGGTAGGATTAATGCAATAACAAGGAAAATAAAGCACACTCTGGGGAGTAAGAAACCTTCATAAACGGCGCTGGAATATAGCAGTGGTGAAACAAACAGATAAGATAATAACAAAAGGCTGAGCAGCCTGTCCGATGTCCGTTTCAAGAGTTATAGGGGCTTTCCTGCAAAGGCTGAGACATGTTTGGATTAACACCCATTTGTCGATATTTTTGGGCTTGGCGAAGCATTCCCTTTTTGGCAAAACACATACTTAACCTTTGGTAACACTTATTTTGTAAACCTGGGTCGACGGCAGCGCAGGCAAATTCCTCAATAGCCGCATCCAACAAAGCCATCTCTTGATATAGTATCCCCAAATTATAATGGCTTTGCAGGTCGTCTTCCGTCATTATTCGGGGGCTAAACAGCTTGGCTAATATTTCATCCATATCCAGCCTGGGAAATTCCTGGCCCGGTGGTTTAGGAGTTTTGCCTTGTCCGCTGGAGACTATCTCCCCGGTTAGCTTTTCATTAACTGGAGAAACCGGGCTTGATTTAGCGCCACTTAGTTGGCCCAATACCTCAAGCCCTATCTGGGCTTCCCGGTTGTCTGCATCTAAGTTCAGTACTTCCTTATAATACTTAATGGCCTCCTCAAAATTTTTTTCCTGTAAGTAGAATTCGGCTATTGTTAAGTATTGGCCCATCGCCTGTGGGCGCAAGTTGCGTGTCATAAACATCTCAACCAGTTGAATCATAAGCTTAGGGTCTTTGGTGGTTACCCTCGCCATTTCCTTTAATACAGTTACCGACTGATTAAGTAATTTTTTCTCCTCTAAGTATTTAAAGGCAGTCATATACTGACTCCACATATTCTCCGTATCACCCAATTTAGCATATAGCTCCGCCAACTTAATCCTTATATTGGAAACCGTTGAATCCATATTCAACATGGTTCGCAAAATAGTTACCGCTTTTGATAAATCATCAATAGATATATAATAGTCGGCTACCTTTTGATATTGTTCTAAGGCCTCTTTCTTATACCCGCCCTTAAAACACACCTCCGCCATTCTCAACCGCAGGGTAATATTTTCAGGGTGGAGTTTGATAAGCTTCTTATATTGGTCAGCCGCTTTTGACCATTGGCCTTTATCCAAATATACCTGCAAGGCCTTATTTACAAGGTCTTCGCTAATGAGAGAAAATCTCATTGTACTCCCCTGCCAAATAATTCATTAGACCCGAATAATTCGGGTAGGCACAGCCTGTTTCTTCCAGATGTTGGGTCATAAACATTATTTCACAAGTGGTGTCTTGCGAACCCAGCCTAAATTTATGAATAGATCAGGTTAGGGTATCTCATATATTTAATAGCCCATCTCATGTAGAACCTTTTCAGCATTATCAATGTTGATATCTTCCCCAGTAAACCTATTTAAGGAAAGCAGGGTATTTAAGGCCCCCTCCAATTCCCTCACACTCTCTTGAATCCTGCTGGCTAAAAGATGATACACCTCAGTTGGTACCGCCGTCTCAGTATTCTTTTTGTGCAATATAGCCGTCCTGGTTTCCAGGTCTGGTGGATCGATATTTGCTACGGTTCCTCCCATAAATCTTGAGCGCAAGCGTTTTTCCAATACCGAAAGCTCGCTGGGAGAGCGATCGCTGGTAACTACTACCTGTTTGCCGGCTTGAACCATACTGTTAAACAAATGGAAAAACTCCTCCTGTGTCTTGTCGCGATCTTTTAGAAATTCAATGTCATCAATAAGTAAAATATCAAGTGTTTTAAAGGTTGAACGGAAAAGGTCGATAATATTATCCTTTATGGCCCCCACCACCTGAGAGTTAAAATACTCGCAGGTGACATACATCATTTTTACTGGGGGACTTTGATTTTTCATTTGATTACCAATAGCATTGAGCAGATGGGTTTTACCTAATCCAACATCGCTGTACAAAAACAATGGATTATAGCTTTCACCTGGTGATTTGGCTACGGCGGACGCCATCGCATAGGGAAATTCGTTCCCCTTGCCCACCACAAAGCTATCAAAAACGAATCTCCTCACCAAGGGAAGCCCTTCATAACTCAATATTCCAGAAACCTGAGACTTGCTTCTACTGGCACACAACTCATCATAACGTTTGAGAAACTGTATTATCTCCTCGTGCCGGCTAACAATCGGTAAGATAGTATAAGCCGTCACCTTCCCAAGCTCGGCCAACACTTGCTTGTTGAAGGGATCGCACATGGCCACTGCCAGCGTATCCCTGGCTTTCCGAAGGGGAATTACTTGCAAACGTCGGGCTACTTCTGAGGGTATTTGCTTTATGGCATCCGGATCTATCTCAACTTGATTCAGGCTCAAGAAATGATACCCACATTCCTTAATCAAAAAGGAAATATAGCGCTTCTCCTCCATATAGCCTAACTGCTGCAAATGTTGCCCGATGCCTTCACCTTTTGCCTCAACATCAGATGTAAGCTTTTGCAATTGCTCCTCAGAAAGCAACTTACTTTCCAATAAAGCTTGATATAATACCTTCTCTTCAGTTATCACCTACTGTCTCGCTCCTTGTTGTTAGCGCATCTTATCCTGTTTTTGAATTATACTACCCTGTAAATCGGTTTTAAACGCCAGATTTACAAATAGCCTGCGTCAGATTAATTGTTCCACCCTGAAAACCTGGTTTAACTCCTTATTTAAATCCACTGTCCACAAAAACTCAAAGTGTTTGCGCATATTGTCATATACCGGCGAATCGGCGGCAAACTGGAACATAGGGACTGTACCTACCAAGCATTTATACTTACCGTTTATATTCTCCCGCCCTAGATGGTACTGCTCTATGAATATAAAATCATTGGTGATAATAAAATACGCTGAGGGTAACACCACTGTCTGTTTCAGCTCAAGTTTAACAGCGGAGCGCTTGGTCTCTATAATATGGGTCAAATTTTTAAACGCCCGAATAGAATACTCAATATCCCCATGAAGTCGCTCCTCAACCTCTTGAGCGGCCTCATCGGTTTGATTTTTTATAGGATACTGCTGGAAAAATGTCTCTATTTCTTCATCTATCACCATGGGTTTGTGGCTGGGCACTGACCCGCCATAGGTTCTCCTGAAATTTATGGTCTCGCTCTGAGGAGAAAGCATCATTGCTCTAATTATTAACTTCCGATCACCAAGGCTGCGTTTGCGTGACTCATAACTCAGTTCCTTAATCGCTTGAGTAATCGCATTAGAAAGTTGATTTCCAGGGTCTACTAAATCTTTCAAAGTAATCCCATTAATTAGGATTACTGTATCCTTTTGCCCCTTTCTGACCGGAGATGCAATAAAATCATTGGTATAGGTACGAATATGTCTGGCTAATTTATCAAAGGTTTGAGGGTTAGGTTCAATACCACGCTGGCCATTAGCGGCAACCACTATTCTATAGCGGGGATCCAAAATGTCCTCCAGCTTATACGCCAATGACTGCCCGGTCACCGAAAAAGTGTGTTTGAGAAAATCCATTTGGACCTTTTGGAATTTGTCTAAACTATCACCCAGCATATCATTGAGCTTCTCTTTGGTTTCTCCCAGCAATAAGCCGCTGACTATGCACACCACCAGGGAGCTGGCCCCCAGCACCATAAGGAACAAAGAAATAATCCAATATTCCAGAACAAAACCACCTATTTTGATTCTTAATTGTCCATACTCAGCATATACCCCAGACCCGATGAGGGCCAACCCAATTATCATGGTAATCAGCATATAATAACTTCGGCGTTTCTTCGGAGCTCTATATTTATACATAAAACTTATCTCCAATTTCAGGTAACGATTTACAACGAATATTCCCCCGTTTTTTTATCAAAGAGATTGCTTCGCTTTATAATAAATCATGTTAGGCTATAACGTAAGTCTCATTTTTTGCCAAATAATGCTCTTTTGGTCGATGTCACAACTTGTTTTTGGGTTTTCAGCATTTCCATAAGTTCCGTTCGATCGGTGGTGCGATACATCAACTCCTCATAACTTATTTCTCCGTTCTTATATAAAGACAGGAGCGAGCGGTTCATGGTTTGCATAATAGTGGCCGCCTGAGAAGTTTGCATAATACTATAGATCTGGTGGATTTTTCCTTCACGAATCAAATTCCTGATAGCCATATTAGGCACCAGAATTTCGGCCGACAATACACGACCGGCTGTATTACAGCGAGGGATCAACTGCTGAGCGATTATCCCCTCCAACACGAATGACAGCTGCGTTCTTATCTGAGATTGTCTGCCACTGTCAAAGGCGTCAATAATCCGGTTTATGGTTTCTACCGCTGAATTGGTATGCAATGTAGCAAAGGTCAAATGGCCCGTCTCCGCAATAGTCAGCGCAGCCTGAATAGTTTACAGATCGCGCATCTCACCGATGAGCACCACATCCGGATCCTGCCTTAAAATTGTGCGCAAAGCGCTATTAAAGGTTTTGGTGTCTACGCCTATTTCACGCTGGGTAACCATCGATTTCTCATTGCGGTGTAAATATTCTATAGGGTCTTCAACGGTAATAATATGTTTTGCATATTTCTTGTTTATATACCCAAGCATAGCCGCCAGGCTGGTAGACTTACCGTAACCCGTAGGGCCGGTAATCAAGACCAATCCTCTTTGCTTCTGGCAAAGCGAGATTACCACCTTGGGCAATCCCAATTCTTCAACCATCGGGATACGATACGGGATATTTCTTAAGGCTAGACCAAAGGTTCCACGTTGGATATAGGCATTAGCCCGAAGCCGCCCCACGCCGGGAATACCAAAAGAAAAATCTATCTCGTTCACCTCGTCAAACATGGCAATTTGTTTTTCTTTTAGCACGCTAAATATCAGTTGCTTACATTTTTCGGGAGTAAGCCTGGGATAACCCAAATCCACCAGATTTCCGTCTATTCTATATATAGGCGGACTACCGGCATTGATGTGGATATCCGATGCCCTCTCAGCCACCATCCGCTCCACTAATTGCCTAATGCTTAAACTTTCCACCCCCTTATCTGCTCGCTTGTCCCCAGCAATATCCCTTGGCTTTGGTTCAGCAATTTGTTCTTGCTCTTCGTCTAATATCATGATTTGGTTACTCCTTTATTTTACTCCCTTTATGGCATCTCCCATGCGGAAGATGGGCAGGAAGATAGATACGATGATAGCGCCAATAATGGTTCCCAGAAATACAATCAAGAGCGGTTCAATCAATGAAGACAGTGCGTCTACTGTTGTCTCAACTTGCTGTTCAAAATACTGAGTTACCTTATCCAGCATAGCGGGCAGGGTACCAGCCTCCTCACCGGTACTCACCATACGCAACACGATGTCGGGAAACACCCCAGTCGCCTCCAGCGCCTCACTAATCCCACTCCCATCCCGAATACTATCGATACACTGATAAGCGCTTTTTTCCAATACCTTGTGGGCGCTAGCTTTTCCAGCTAATCTAAGCGCTTCTAAGACACTTACCCCACTGCTTAATAGAATGGACAGGGTTTGCATAAAACGGGTCAATACCGTCTTCCAAATTAAAGGCCCAAATACAGGAAATTTCACAATCATCTTATCCCAAATATACCTACCCCTTTGAGTACTAAAGAATTTAACCAGGACAAAGATAATGCCAGCCAAAGCACAACCGGCAAAGAAAAAATAATCTCTTATAAAGTTAGTGCCATCTATCAAAATTTGAGTTGGGAGCGGCAGGTCCGCCCCCAACTTGTTAAATGTTGCCTCAAATATGGGAACAATCTTGAGCACTAAAACTAAAATCGCTATCAAAGCGAATACCAATATGCATATAGGATATGTTAAAGCTCCCTTGACTTTCCGACGTAAAGTCATCGTCTTTTCCAAATAAATCGCCAATTGATTTAGGATAGTATCCATTTCCCCGGTAGCTTCGGCGGCCTTAACCAGATTGACGTATATATCTCCAAATGTTTTGGGATACATAGCCAGGGCCGAGGAAAACGTCTCTCCTCCTTCTACTTGCGTTTTTATGTTCTGCAACATTATCTTAAAGCGCTTATCAGTCATATCTTCCGTTAAACTGGTTAAGGTTCGCAAAAGATGCAACCCAGCCCCTACCATGCTCGCCATCTGGGTAGTAAATTGCAATACAAATGAGAGTTTTACCTTACCACTCCCGAGAACAAGCTTATTGTTTAAATTATCAAAAAACGCCTTGATGCCGCTGATTTGTCCAGCCTCCACACCTCCGTAGCGGTTTATAGAAACTACAATCAAACCCTTCTTCTGCAAGGCATCGGCCAGACGTTCCGGGGTTTCCTCTTCCATTTCCCCGCGGCGGAGACCACCGTCTGTATCTATAACTTCATAGTGATATCTAGGCATATTAAGGGTTAATCCTCTCCGACGCAAACCGCCAAGACTGATTCCAGGGTGGTAATACCCGCATGCATCCGGCGAAAGCCGCAATCCCGCAAAGTTTCCATCCCCTGCTCAATAGCTTTTTCACGGACGGCATCCATGGATCCCCCTTCCAACATTAAACATTTGATCTCAGGCGACATCTCCAAGACCTCAAACACAGCCGCTCTACCGGCATAGCCTGTATTCCGACAGTCCTTACACCCTTTACCTCGGTGCAAGATCAGTTCCTTTTTGGGGTCCCAACCTATAATCTCCTTCTCGTCTAGAGAAGCTTGATATTTTTCCTTGCAATGACTACAAATTCTTTTCACCAAGCGCTGGGCCACTGCCATAGTCACCGAAGAGGCCACCAGGAAGGGCTCTAAGCCGATATCCACCAACCTCACAATAGCTCCCGGAGCATCGTTGGTATGCAGCGTGGAAAGCACCAAATGTCCGGTTAAAGAAGCCTTGACCGCAATATGGGCGGTCACGCTATCCCGGATTTAACCAATCATAACAATATCAGGATCCTGCCGTAAAATAGTCCGTAGCGCATCCGCAAAATCAAAACCCAGATCCGGCTTAACCTGCACCTGCTGAATCCCAGCCAACCGATACTCGCAAGGATCTTCTACTGTAATAATATTCTTACAAGGATCATTTATGGCATTTAATACCGTATAAAGTGTGGTGGATTTACCCGATCCGGTAGGGCCGGTAACCAGAATCATTCCGTGTGGCCGATAAATCATCTTCTTAAATACATTCAGATTGCGCTCCCCCATATCCAAACCCTCTAAGGTGTTTCCGGTAACCGCATTTCGTACCAATAACCGGAGCACAATCTTTTCTCCATATATAATCGGGAGAGACGAAACCCGAAAATCCACCTCCGCTCCATCCTGATGGATAGTGAACGCCCCATCCTGCGGAACGCGTTTTACCGATATATCCATACCGGAAAGGATCTTTATCCGGGAAATGATGGCCGCTTTAAATTTCTTGGGTGAATTAACCAGCTCAAACAAGGAGCCATCAACCCGATAGCGCACCTTTATTCCATCTTCTATGGGCTCTACATGAATATCAGATGCCTTATCATTAATGGCCTGCACCAGCATAAAATTCACCAGCCTTACCACCGGGGGATCACTGGTACTGACTTTTAACTGCTCTTCTTCTTCCCCCGCGTTAGCTCCGTCAATATCCAGTTCGAACTCGCTCATCTCATCTATGATCTGGTCTCTTAGATGCTCTTCTTGCTTATCTTCCGCCGCTTTACCGGTTTTCTTTTTATAACATTGATCAATATATTTCTTGACATCTGCTTCGGAAATTATAAGCGGTTTTACTTCGGCCTTGGTTACCCGCTGCAGGTCATCAAGCACCACCAGATCGAATGGATCGCTCATGGCCACCCATACCTTGCCATTCTCCTTATTAATGGGTAATATATTGTGCTTACGACTTAAATATTCGGGGATCTGGCTGAGTAAGGCGGGATCTATCTTTTTTAGGTGATCGGGATTAAAAACAGGTATTTTCCACAGCTCTCCCTGCAGTTTTATTATATCTTCTTCAGAAACCCAACCCATCCGAACAAGGATATCTTTAAGGTTTTCATCCCGTCGTTTTTGGATTTCCTGGGCCAACTCCAGCTGAACATTAGAGAGCAGTTTCTTGTTTATAAGTAGCCTGACTAATGAATCACCGGTATCTGGAGGAGCGGGCGCCTGTCTCACTGCCATTTTACCTCCTGAGATTAATAATAATAGCGAATATGAGCTTGTACTTTATCCTGTAATTCCTTGTTTTTTAACTTATATTGTTCTAAGGGGGCAAACTCCAAAAATTTAAGGTAATGGATTAAGGCCTTCTTTTCCTGACCCAATTTTTCCAACACTACTGCTAAATTATAATGGGCTTCAGCATACCGGGGATTAAACTCTACAGCTTGTTTAAACTGAGCCGAACTCTTCCGCAACTCATCCTGTTTGTAGTAGACAACACCCAAATTATTATACCCCACCGCATATTGAGGATTATCCTGTAAGCCTTGCATATAAACCGCAACTGCCTCTTCATACTTATGTTGTTTATATAATTGGGCGCCCTCTTCAAATAACTTTCCTGGTTGGGATTCCGGCTTAGTCGCAGCCTTGGATATAGCAGCCGTAGTTACAGCCTCTTCTTTGGTTCCCTCGACCGGAGTGATCTCAGCTTTTTCTGTAGGGGATGCAGATTTAGTTTCCTCTGGAGAGGCGCTGGGGTTAGTTTTCTCAGAAGCAGAGGTAGCTGTAGCTTTTTCAGCAACGGCTGTAGGTTCAGTTTTTTCAGCAGAAGCAGGTTTAGCTTTTTCGGCAGAGGGGGCTGTCAACAATTTTTTTACTGATGGCTTAGCGCTCAGCTCCTTCCGGTTGATATCCTTAACCGAGATAATCACCGCACCAATGAAAATCAGCACAAAGAATAAAAACAAACCTCCCATCCCTCCCCGTTTTCTTCTTCGCTGCTGTTCGCTTTTCTGGCGCTTAATTTCACCCTCTATGGGGAAACCTTCCTCTTCACTTATGGGAGATTCCGGCCGTTTTTCTTTCTCGACATTTTTTAACCGATCATAAAGAACGCTCATTTTTCATCCGCCCTTAAAAGATATCTCGCTTTAGTGTCGGAGTAAATGGTTGATCAATAACATTATAAAGGACTAATCGAGTACGGATTCCCAAAATACCGTCTACTTCAAGGCGATGGTCATGCTGGAAATTCATCAGCGCCCTTGCCCGTTGATTTTTGCGTATTTCCATATCAGTAGACGGCTGTTCTTTAAAATACCCCAGTTGACGCAGCCGTTCCTCGATTTTCTCAATTCCAGCTTCACTTCGCCAGGGAGAAATCGGTTCGGAGATTAAATTATCAACATTGCGCCACAATATAATTGCCTCCCCTGACCAGCGGGAAGACAAATCATCCCTTGCATAATTTACTTCTCCGGCTTCAGGGTGGATAACCATGGCCCACTCCTCCGATATGCCGACCAATACCAACGAAAGCTTCTGTTTTGATTGGGAATCAGTTATTTGGGGTAATATACAGGGTAAATTTAGAATCCCCAACTCCTGCAAATCAGCCTTAAGTAAAACTGTATCCAGTCCATACTGCCTGGCTATTTTTTCATATTCTAATGTACCACTGCCGTCCCTTTCCCAACTGTCCATATCTGCCGATCTATCTCCTCCCCAGATGGCCAACAGATTGGCCAGAGAAACTGAATCATAGTCTTTGGTGACCGGCGGCGCTTTTGGTTTTGGTGGTTTTTTCCTAACTGGTTCTGCCACTTTTAGCGGTACCGGAGCTTCCACCGGTTTGGGAATCTCAACTGCTAAAGGAGCTTCCACCGGCGCTTTATGAATGGCTACCTTTTCCCCAAGCAGAGGCAAAATTTGCTCTTGTATTCCAGATGTTACTTCATCATCTGTAGCCGGAGGTAAATAAGTAGGACGCAATACGCTGGCCTTTATAAGCGACAGAACCGGATTTATCTTCTTAGTCCAGACATGCAGTTCCTTATAAGACTGCCAGTTCACAATCAGGAAGAATAATACCGTCAGAATTGCAAAGGTGTAAGCCGCATTGGTAAAGCCGATTTTGGATAACCGCGGGCATTTCCGCCACCTTCGCTGGGTACTTCTTAAAGCAATAGTTACATGCTTGGCTGTTATGCGCTTGCTTTTAAAGAAATAAGCAGTGAGTAAGGCCTTGTCGCAGGCGACGTTTATTAACCGGGGAATTCCCTTGGAAAATTTATACACCTTTTTTAACGCCCCGCGGGTAAACTTTATATCTCCGGGAGATCCGGCGATCCGCAGGCGGTGATATATATACTGCTTTATTTCATTCTTTTTTAAGTTTTCTAAATAGTAACGTAAGGTGATTCGCTGATCCAACTGCCTCATATTCGGATTTCTTAATCTATCCTCTAATTCCGGCTGGCCTACCAAAATTATTTGTAGTAGTTTTTTCTTCTCTGTCTCTAAATTGGATAACAGGCGCACCTGCTCCAGTAAATCACTGCTCAAATGTTGCGCTTCATCAATAATGATAATTACATTACGGCCTTCTCTATACTCTTGCAAGAGAAATTCATTCAAGCTTTCCAGCGCCCCCCGGCGGCTTTCCACATCTCTGGAAATACCCAAATCCTTCATCACATATTCAAAAAACTCGACATCCGAATACGGCGGATTCAGGATCAGGGCACTCTTGACCTCGGTTCCTAAAAGAGCCAGTAAAGCACGACACAACAGAGTCTTGCCGGTACCTACATCTCCAATGACTTCTATAAAACCCTCACGGTTCTTTATACCGTAGAGCAAATAGCGGAAAGCATCCCGGTGGCGTTCACTGGGAAACAGGAAATGAGGATCTGGATTTAAACTAAAGGGATCTTCTCTTAAATTGAAAAACGCCCGATACATAAAGTTAGCCTTCTTTGATTATATTTGGGGTAATAAAGATCACAAGTTCCACTTTTGCCTTCGATTCTTTGTGATAACTAAACAACTTGCCTATAATTGGAATATGTCGTAAAAACGGTACACCACCTTCTCCTCCCGAGACATCCTGAGAAATCAGACCGCCGATAACCACTGTTTCACCGTTTCTCACCAGCACCTTGGTGTTTAATTCGTTGGTTTTAATGGGTGGTTCTTGACCGATACCTACCGCTTTAGTAAAGTCTACCGTGTCTTTTTTAATAAGTACTTCCATAAACACCTTATCTCCAATTACGTGCGGGGTAACCTCGAGGCTCACCACCGCCTCCTTAAAACTAATCTCAAACGCTCCCCCTTCTTGTATGGTTTGATACGGAATTTCATCGCCACTCTCTATGTAGGCTTTTTGATTATCCTGGGTAATGATCTTGGGGCTGGATAGCACCCTGCCTTTACCCTCGGCCTCCATAGCAGAAAGCTGCACCTCCAATATTTCACTCCCTATTTTACCAACCAGAAAATTCACCGCACCGCCAGCTCCCTGCCCCACCGCAGCCGGCAAATCAACTAAAAAATTTCCTCCTTCGCTGTTGGGTGCAGTGCCCATCATTGATCCGCCCTGGGCAGTGAATGTGTCACTTTTGCCGGATGCTTCATCACCGCCAATACCGAATTTTGCTCCCCATTGAATACCGAAATCCTTACTAAAATCGGTGCTCATTTCCACAATCTTGGCAAAAATAGCAATCTGGGGAGATTCCTTATCCAGCTCCCCCACCATTCTAACAATTTTGTCCACATATTCCGGGATATCGGTAATTATCAATGTATTATTACGCGGGATAACCGAAATATTAGATCCGCTGTTTCCACTTAACATTTTCTTTAATTCTTTCGCCAAATTCGATAAATCTTTATTACTGCTTGAATCGAAGGCATAGGTTATTTCCAGGCTCCTGGTAATTAAAGCTCCCTGCTTTCTTTTATTTCCCAATGAATCAAAGGTATCTATTCTCACGATATCGCCTTCAATAACATAACCCAACCCTGCATCACGCAAAACGGCGATAAAGACATCTTTGACATAGACATCGTCGAAACTGGCGCTGATACTGCCCTTGACACCCTTACTGACTAAAAGATTTATTTTGTATGGCTCAGCCAAGGATCTCAAGACGTTCTTTACTTCAGCGTCTCTGAATTCCATAGACAACCTCTGTTGGGGAAAGAGTGCTGCTAAATCGGCTCCATGCACGGCAAGACCTTGTCCTGGATAGCACAATAAGGCCGCCAGGCATACCGCCAAATATTTCCAGTTACCTCTCATTTTATTCATCTGTTTTTCCTCCCAGCTAATTTCTGCACATCGAGTAATGCACTTTGGGTTGTTTTTTGCTGAATTAGCCTTAGGTATTTCCTAACCCGGTCAGTGGGCGTCAAGCTGTTCCATGAATTCCGGAAACTCCGGCTGCTCACCCAATGTTTCTTTGGGAATTCCCCCAATTGTAATACCACTATCTTGGATACCAAACCCGGGTATAGCCAGAAAATACTCTTGTTCTCCTTCTTTTAAGGTCACACGTCGGGCATCTATATCTTCTACCAGCATGTTTTCCAGCCAATCCCCCTCTTGCATAATATAGTCGGGGCCAATTATGGCTACATAAGTGTTGGGAAATTTTATGATACCCTCCAATCTAAATCTCGGAGACAAGTCTATCGGCGGGAGTATGGCGGGCATTCCCATTTCAGTTTCCTTGTTCGTGCCCGTCGGAACAGTGAACATGGCAAGCGCATCTTGCTTGATGAATGGATCAACAGTATCTATTTTTAGTGCCAGCGTTTGATCAGCAGTCCATGGCGGAGTCAGGAGCAATGATGCCATTGTCAATTTAACCTGTTTTGATTCTTGTTTTATATTCAGGAGTTCATCTAAAAATCTCTTTTTTATTTCCAGGCTGCTTAAGACGAATGTGGCTAGGTGACGATCTTTATCGCCCCTTGCCGTCCCTGAAGTAATTTTAAGGTTTTCTATGGAGAAGCCCAGCTCCCGTTCTAAATTCTCGAACAACCTGATAAGTTCAGCATAGCTGGCTTCCACTTCCAGATTTCTGGATATATATATGTAATCCTGCTGATCCTCGACTTTAAGCTCTCCGATAATGCGGAAATACGGAACAAACTCCGTTCCCATTTCCTCTTCAATATCATGCAGAAACCACCATTTGCCCTGAGACTTGGCCAATTCCCTCAAGGTTTCTATATCCTTTGCCTTATCGGCTTCCCATTCGACTTTATGTGTCTGCTCTTCCTGCAATTTTTCTACTTCTTCACGGTTAGCTTGGTTTTTATCCATTTTCACAGTTTGCTCTTGGTAGAGGTTATATGAACCTCCGGCAGCAACCAGTGCCAATACTAACAAAATAAGCCACCCCAGCTTTAGGGTATTCATATTATCGCTTTCTCTCCAACTCCAATCTGAAGCTTATTGTTTTTAAATTATCTCTAAGATTCTCAACCAGATCCACTTTTTCTTTATCGTCTGTACTTATGTTAGCTTCAGATGTATTAATCGTCCAATCGGCCAGATCAAAATTTCTTTCCCATACAGGATCATCCATCAAATTCCCCATAAATCTCGAAACCAACTTAAGGGGTTTATTCTCAAGGAATGCGTACGTAGACCCCTTAATACTTACCGTTATTCGAGAAACAGCCTTTTTATCTTTCTTGTTCTTTGCCTCATCTTCTTCTTTGCCCTTTTTACGGCGTCGATTTTTCTTCTTCCCCTTTGCGTCTTTCTTTTTGGCAACCCTTACCGCATGCTGTTTCACCTCCAGAGTGTCAATCCAAATCCCAGGCTCCAAATTGCGGTTGATGGCTTTTAGCTTATCCGTCCAGGTAACCACTTTATTCTTCATACTCATAAGTTGATTAATTCTAAGTTTAATTGTATCCCATTGGGATTGCTCCTGCTTTTGTTTCTGTCTTAAGGAATTGACCAGCTTTTCAATGCGTTTAGTTTCAGTAGCCACATCCACCAATCTTTTTTCCCTGGGAAGATACACCCCGAGATAAAAGAAAAGGCAAGCGGATACAAAAATCGCAAAGCTGATTACCAACGTGGTTATACTGCCCCCCACCCGGCCGATCAACTGGTCGCTGAGCTGGGTTTGAACCCCCCCCCAATTTTTTACCCAGCCTGAAGAAAACCGTACTCTTTGGAAAGGCATTACCGGGTTTTAAGAAATCAATCTTAAATTGCATACTATACCCTTAGGCGATATTAAAACGTTCCCCGCATGGCTAAACCCACCGCCAGAGATAATTTAGGAGATACCTCACGTAGCTGATTTGCATCAAAAGTATTGGAATCAATCTCAAATTTTTTAAGTGGATTTAATATCTCAACCTGAACACCCAGCTTGCGCGACAGATACTCGGGAAATTCAGTCAATCCTGAACCACCGCCGGTTAAGATCAGGCGATCAAACTTATTTATACCGGTCTGTTTATTATAATACACCAGTGACTGCCTGATTTCAGAAACGATGAGTTCATACGTATTCTGTAAGGCCTCATGCAGCGGATAGTAGGTGTCGCTATCAGAGGATTGATCCCGCACATCCTCCCCCACCCTGCATTTTAAACTTTCCGCTTCAGCATAAGCCAATTGGCAGCGGGTTTGTATCTCTCGGGTGAATCTACTTCCCCCTACCGAAAGGGCCAGGGTAAAGAATGGGCCAACATTGCCGTAAATAGTTAAATAACTCGCCCTGGCGCCCATATCGAGCAATACCACCGTCTCTTCCGGCCGCAAACCATCATGCGCCAGAAAAGCATTCAACACCGCCAGTTGACCGGCATCCACTGTCAGGGGTTTAATGCCGGCCTGATCCAGCAGTTTGAGATGACCACTGAGTTGCTCCTTGGGGACTGCGGTAAGTAAAACATCCAGCTTTCCGTCTTTTCCCGACTCATCTAAAATCTGGGCATCTACCACCACTTCATCAGGTTTAAACGGGATAAATCTTCTGACTTCCCAATGCAGGGCTGAGAGCAGTTTCTGGCGGGCGCTGATCGGATACTGAATCTGACGGACAACCGCCGAAGCGCAATCGATTGCACTGGTTACCGAGTTTCTTTCCAGATCCAGTCCTTCAAAGGATTTTATGATCGAGTTTGCTACTAATGCAATATCTTTCCCCTCGGCAGGTAATTCCCGCTGGGGAGAGATTTCCACAACACAGACATGGGTCAGGATTAATTTTTTAAGTCTTTTTTGTATGCCAACCAGCTTTATATTATGAGCCCCGACGTCCAGCCCCCAAAAATATTTGTTCCATGCCTTACGGGGACTCTCCTGACGGAATGTAACTTCCGGCTGGGATTCTGCTTCTTGATCCCACGCATGAGGTGATTCGGGCTCGGGGGGAGCTTCGATATCAGTCTCCTGGGGAAATTCTTCCCCCTGGGGAAATTCTTCGGCAACTGATGGGAATTCTTCGTCTGTTGAGGGGGATGCTTCTTGCTCGTTAGAAAACTCTTCTGCGGGTGGGGTTAACTCTTCACTAAGTGTAGGGATATACTCTTCAGTCGAGAAAAGCTCTTCATCAGCCGACGGCGATTCATCTACTGTCGAGGAGAATTCTTCGACAAAAGCAGGAAACTCTTCTGTAGCCGACGGGAATTCGTCTGCCTCAGCGGGAAACGCTTCTTGCTCCATAGCAAGTTCTTCTTCCACTGACTCAAATAAATCAACCCCGGCTTCTTCTAACGATTCAGGTTCTTTTATTTCAAGGTCTTCTATACGTTCCTCGGCCTGGGTCTTCTTTTGTTTCTTCTTCAAGTTAATTCCCCCTTAACGCCGCCCTTACACCCTTACACCCTTACTATCATCATAACCGCTAACGTAACCACCAGCGCAAAACCCCGCTCATTGTAGTTCTTACATTTATATAATAGTTATAAATAACTTAACCCTATCTAAGAAACCGAACACCTCCTTATTTGATTTATACCTGCCTGCCATCTATTTCCCCAATATATATAATGTGCAATTATTATACCTATTTATGTGCATAATTGAACCTAGTCTACTGAACTAGTAGTATAATATTTTTATTTCAATATTTCAACTAAATTTTAACTTAACTCACTTATTTCCAAAGATAACTCATTAATTATTATATCTTATCCTATATATCCTGAAATCAACTGTCCTTATTTCATTTTTAACCCGACCTCTTCATAAATTCAGGCTGGGTTCGCAAAACATCCCTTATAAGATAAGGTTTATGAACCAACGTCCAATAAAACTTTGTTTACCCGATGCGGCAGAAGCAGGAAGCTGATAAATTTATAATTTTCAACTAAATATCGATTTGTCCATAACAAGACCCGAATTTTTCGGGTTAAAGGCTGTAGCTCCGCTTCAAACCGATTCCAGTTTCTTTATATCAAACACCGTGTTTCGGATTTGAACATGCTGCTTGTTCATCTTTTTCGCCAGCAAATACCTTAAATCCTCCAGCGGATAGTTTTCCAATTGTAACTCCCGCATCAACTTTGTCAATACCCGCTGGCAATGCAAGTCAGCCCGCTCATAGATGCGGTGCACGGTATCCTTGCTGATACCGATCTGCTTTGCGGTAACCCGAATACTCTTACCCTCTGCCCAGCACCGTATTACCCGCTTTATGGTGTCTTCGGCGCTATGTAATCCAAAGAACAGTGTATTCCGCCGCTCGGAAAACCTGGTGCCGCACGTACGACAACACAAAAGCTTGGTTTGCTGCAAACCATAAATGCCATAGCAGGTCAAATTAGCGTGCCCCTTCTTGCCAAAATCTGAACATTTTCGGTTAGGGCAATAATTATTGGGCCGTTTCATTTCCTTATATTCCTTACTCAACCCGATCTATTCATAAACTCAGACTAGATTCGCAAAACATCCCTTATAAGATAAGGTTTATGAACCAACGCCCAATAAAACTTTATTTGCCCGAGGCGGCAGGAGCGGGAAGCTGATAAATTTATGTTTTTCAAGTAAATGTCGATTTCCCCATAACAAGACCCGAATTTTTCGGGTCAAAAAGAAAGGGCAGGTAAAGCTTCGAATTTCTCCGCTTTTCCTGCCCTTTTAGTTGCTGATTTTAATTGATGATTAATCTGGTACTATATCCAGCAGTCTCGCATTACCTGACCACCAGTTCTCATCAAGATTACCATCCTTATCAGGATCCATGAAATATACCAGTTCATCAGCCACGGCAAATTCACCAGCATTACCCAGTGCAATTATACACGGTGCGCTATCGCCAGCATAAGTACCGGTCGACGCACTACAATCAACGTCATACAGGTAGTCGAAATATTCATTGTCGTCACCAACTACCTCGGTTACCCAACCAGTCGCATCAGTGCTGGCTGCATCGCTTCCCAACATACCCCATCCAGTGTATGTAGTACCGGTTACGATCTCTGGATGAGCTCTTGCATAACTCTCAGCGTACTCTACTAAGGCTCCGATAACTGTCGGCGCTTCAGAAGCTTTAGCGGTAAAGATATACCTGGAATAAATGGGTACACCAACAGCGGCTAAAATACCGATGATTACCACCACGATCAAAAGTTCAATCAAGGTAAAACCAGCTTCGTCCTTCTTTAGCATTTTCCTTAACATCTCTTTCACCTCCTTTACCAGGGTTGAGTTTAAGAACTTTCCTTCGTTCCTTGCTCTTTCTTGGTTGCAAGCGGTGTGCCATTTTCTTGATAAATCAGTCACTCTACCTGATAGATATTGCTATCACGTTGAAATAATTATATATATTAGCAATATGTTCCAGAGA
Organism: bacterium; assembly: GCA_024277605.1. GTDB lineage: Bacteria > SZUA-182 > SZUA-182 > SZUA-191 > JAJRXT01 > JAJRUS01. The sequence continues at coordinate 17,185 of JAJRUU010000063.1, read as the reverse complement.
AAGCAACGCTTGCATCCTACCGCGAACAATGAAGCGCTTGATTCTTATCAATCATTTTTCGGGGATAAATACCACAACATCGGTCTATATCAGGCTATCATATTGAAATATAAAAGCATATTTTTTTCGGGTGTTTCCCCTCCATCTGGAATTTACACCAGAACGATAGTAGCTCATTCGTCACACAAATAAACACATTTCGGGAATTAACCCTTGCAGACAGCGGGTTTAGGCTTATCTCGCCTCGAGCTGTATACGGAATGAATACCCCTTCGGATGAAGGGGTTTAATGCCGAGTTGCACTCAAAATGATACTAATTTATCACTCGGGTAGGTCGGCCTTCAGGCCGACCAAAGAGCGGAGGGCTAAAGTCCTCCCTACCCATTTAGTATATGTTTGATTGCAACTTGATATAAGGAGTAGAATACTGAAATAGTGTATTTGATTTACAAACAACCACTGTTGTTATTTCAAACACTCTGGCAAAATATGGGCAAAAAGCACACTTTATCTTGCGATACAGGCAATTGTTCAGGGCATCCTAATGATTTACAGCTCAAGCTGTTCGGCCCATCTCCCTAAAGCGCCCGGCAACTTCCAGTATACCCCCAGCCACGCCTGTACTATACCCATTATCGAGAATATAAAACAAACCAGCAAGGATACCCCCAGGATCAGCGAGCCAACCACTGGTATAATGCTCACCACCAAGGCGCCGACTTCCCAAATAAACAGGATTAAGCCCTGCTTACCATGAAATACGGCAAAGTTATTCGACTTTTTGAAAATGATAGCTACCAGACTCAAAATGCCAAGATAAGCGATTACGGCAAAAAAGCGGCCATGCTCCAGTTCCTCATCATTGGCTCTCATAATTACCTCCTTATCTTTTTGACTGGTCAATTTTGACTGGTCAATTTTGGCTGGTCAATCATGCTTAACATTTAATCTACTGGCCAGGGATTCCAACTCCTGTTGCAGCCTGCGCTGTTTGGCATCTATTGTATACATGTACCCACACAGTGCCACCCATCCCACTGTATACGCCGCAAAAAGATAGCTTAAATTTTCCATCTACACCCTCCCAGCTATATGCTGTCCAGCTACAAGCTGTGTTTGATTTTTTCTAAAGTGTATCGCAGTTGACCGACCCTGATCCTCAACATCAATAATATTATAAAAAGCAAGCCCATGGCCAGCATGCTGACCCACATGGTACGCACCATTTCAGGGGCCATAGCGATACCGGATGATTTCATCACCACCGGATGAATAGTGCGCCACCAGTGTATGGAAAAATAAACGATGGGCACATCCACATACCCTATGATACCGAACACAGCGCAGAACCTGGCCCGCTGCGTACTATCCTGGGCAGCGGTGCGCAACATAAGATAAGCCACATAAATCAGCCACAGGATTAAGGTAGTGGTCAGCCTGGCATCCCAGGTCCACCACACACCCCAGATAGGCTTAGCCCATATAGGCCCGGTAATCAGCACCAGACTGCAAAATACCACCCCCAGCTCAGCCGCCGCATGGGCTACAATATCGAACTTCTCATCACCCCGCCATAGGTAAAGGATGCTGGCCACAAATACCACCGTAAACGCCAGCATGGTATTCATCCCCAGGGCAACGTGCAAATCAAAAATGCGCTGCACCACCCCCATCACCTTCTCTGAAGGCACATATACAAATATACACCACAGGGCCAACGGCATTACCACAAACGCCAGCCCGGCAATTAGCTTAAACCACAGTCCATTTTTTTGTGCCATATCTGTTCCTGTTTACCAATAAACCACTTCCAGATGTTTCGGCTTGTCTTCAAGCCGAAAACACAAAGGGAAACGCTCGCCTTAGCCAGTTTCGGCCTGGGGACAGACCGAAACATCAAAATAGTTTAAGATACTTTGTTCAATAACTGTTCAACACCAGCCTTCACCGCATCATGCAAAATGCTAATTCTTTCTTGCTTTGATTTGTCATTAAATAGTAGTGACAGGGATTGGATGATACCTTCGTTCACTACCACATTATGTAGAACTTCTTCATGACATTCATAGCAGAAATTAAATTGTAAGTTTGAATCTGTAATCCCAAAAAGTTTGGATGTTTCTTCAGTTGAAAAATACTCTTTAAACCTGACAGGTAGCACATGATGTCGACTTATACAATCCATACCATCTTTTGTACCGTATTTATTGCCAGGGTTACCTTCAACTAATTGCTTTCCACAAAGCAAACAACATTTCTTTTCCATGAATCACCAACTTAAGAACCATGTTCTTCGTATTCAGTAAAATGTTCGCCAATCGAAGCCACCAATGCTGAAATGGTATAGTCCTTGGGCATAATCTGCGATGTTAAACCATGCTTTTCAGCGGTTTTGGCGGTAATCGGGCCGATACTGGCTACGATCACCCCGTGCATTAAATCCGCCAGATTCTCCTCACCCAATAACTCCACGAAATTATTCACCGTAGAGGAACTGGTAAAGGTAACCAGCTGCACTTTTTTTTGTCGAAATAGTTTTTTTAACTCCTCGGCATTAGCGGAGGCTTTAACCGTTTTATAGGTAGGCACTACTTCTACCTCGGCCCCCAATTGGGTCAGTTGCTCTGGCAGTATCTGGCGCGCCTCTTTTGCTCTGGGGATTAATACCCGCTGTCCCTTTATGCCCTGCTGTTCTAACCCGGCAATGATAGCCTCCGCCCTATACTCTTGCGGCACATAATCGACTCGTAAATGCAAATCCCCGAGCGCATGTGCTGTAGCCGGGCCGATAGCACAGAGTTTAACTCCCTTTAACTCCCTTATATCCTTACCCCTGCTCTTTAGCCGTTTTAAAAAATACTCCACCCCGTTTACGCTGGTAAAAATCAGCCAGTCATAATCAGCTAAGCGCTCAAGCGCCGCATCCAACTGTTTATAATCACCAACCGGCTCGATCTGGATAGTGGGGAATTCAAAAACCTCGGCCCCCAATTCGGCTAACCTGGTCGATAACTGACTGGCCTGCATGCGGGAACGGGTCACTACCACCCCTTTACTAAACAGCGGCTTTTGCTCAAACCAGTTTAATTTCTGACGCAAAGCCACCACTTCCCCCACCACGGTTATCGCCGGGGGTTTTATCTCAGCCTGTCTGGCCTTAGCCACGATATCTTCCAGACAACCCACCACCGTCTGCTGTTTAGGGGTGCTACCCCAGCGAATCAAGGCTACCGGGGTTTTAGGATCCCGGCCATGTTCTATCAGTTTTGATACATTGTGTTCTAAGTTGCCTACCCCCATCAGGAAAACCAGCGTACCCACCCCAGTGGAAATTTTTCCCCAATCGATACTTGAGGACTCCTTACCCTCACCCTCATGCCCGGTAAAAAAGGCCACCCCGGAGGTATAATCCCGGTGGGTCAGCGGAATGCCGGCATAAGCCGGTACCGAAATAGCCGAGGTTATCCCCGGAACGACTTCAAAGTCGACGCCATTATCAGCCAACTCCTCAGCCTCTTCTCCACCGCGGCCAAACATAAAGGGATCGCCCCCTTTAAGCCTGACTACCCTTTTGCCATCCTTTGCCTTATCTACAATTAGCTGGGTTATCTGATCCTGCTTCAGCGTATGCTGGCTGGCTTTCTTGCCCACATAGATCAGTTCCGCTTCAGCTGAGGCGCCCTTAAGCAGCTGGGCGTTCGACAGGTAATCGTAGATGATAACCTCGGCCTGGCTGATTAACTCCAGCCCACGCAGGCTGATCAGTTGCGGATCACCCGGCCCGGCGCCCACTAAATAGACCTTACCCTTGTATATAGATTTTGGTTTCATATCAAAAATGTTAGTGTTCGGTGATCAAAACAAACAAAAACCCCGATGGAAAACACCGGGGCTATTAAAATATAGACGATTCAGACTTAATCGCAAGCCACTCTATTTTTCCCACCATTTCTTTTTCTTAGGCGGTTTAGTAGTCACTTCCGGTGATTCTTCTGTAGTCGTAGTAGTAACAGCCGCCGCCGCAGGGGGGTCCTCCTTCAGCATTGGAACAACTATCCTGGAGACCGGCGCCATCCCTTCCGGCAACAGCTTAAGATCCGCCTGGGTCACATCTCCCTTCTGGGTCTGCACCAGTGTCGGTTCAGACACATAGCCCAACATCATGGCGGTTACCGAATAGGTGCCCGCCTTCTCCAACCTTAATATGTAGCGCCCCAGATTATCGGTCGATACTGACGAACTGGGAGGATCGGTAGTTACCATCGCCCCACTTATGGCCCTATTATTATTATCTATTACCGAACCCCAGATCACCCCGGTCTGCCCGGTAGCACAGCCACTGGCAAAAACCGCCGCCGCAACACCCAATAATAAAACGCCCCATAACCTATCCCGCATAACTTACCTCCCATTTTTAATATCCGGTTTAAGATAGCAAACCTGAATTGATAATGCAATATAAAAATAGATGAAATTTGGACAAAAATTTGGACAAAAATTTGTCGAAAAAACCCGATTATTCGGGTTAAAATATTTGACACCAATGCTACCGTTTTAGTATAGTGTAGCTGTGTCGGCAATGCACATCAATTTCCATCATCTATATGCACTCAAAAGCAACCTTAACAGATGCGTTTAACCCTTTTTAAGAGGAGCGCCTGATGGATCCTAAAGAACTGAAGAAAACGTTAGCCCGCATTAGTCTGGCGAGTCTGATTGCCACAAGTGGAATAGCGCTTGTTGGCTGTGCCACAAGCTGCGAAGGCAAAAAGGAAGTTAAGACTGAACAGGGGGAAACCGCTGGCTCAGGAAAAACGGAAAAAACCGCTGGCTCAGAAGAAACGGGAAAGACCGCTTGTTCAGGAAAAGCGAGTGGAACTTCATGTAGTGGGGAAACCTCCTGCGGCTAATGCTATAGGGTGCCTTGAACTTGTTTAGCGATGTTTATCCACTGTGTATCAAGCATATGGGTGAATGTGCCTGGCAGAAGCTGGCCGCCTCCTGTGAAGATGCACTTTTATTACCTGAGCGCCTGGCACAAAAGCTTCATACTGAGAAGCTTCCGGCTTATCTGCCCGATCTGGCCCGCTTGGAAAGAGCCTGTTGGCGGGTCAAATCAAGAATTATCGCCGTCCCCGAAAATGTGCAGCAGCTTATGCTGAATCCAAGCCTTGAGCTACTGCACTTATCATGGAAACTGTCATCTGCGCTTAAACTGAAAGCTGACTCATCCCCCGCCAAGCCTCAAGCGGGGGAAGAATGGGTGCTCATCTGGCGCAATCCGCAAGATGAGGTTCAGCATAAGCAAGCTACCCAGGATGACCTGCTGGCAATAAAGCTGGTGGCCGAAGGCATTGATGTTAAAGACGCTGCCCGGGCAAATCAGGTTCCCGTCGGGGTTATTGATAAGGCCGTTTATCAGGCGCTTCAAAAAGGTATTTTACTTTCTCCAGCAACTCGTATTCGTCGTGATCCCAGAACATATAAAGCCGAAAAGCCACCCGCTGATAAATTTCTGGCCGCCCCCGTCTTTGCTATCCAGTGGCATATCACCAACGCCTGTGACCTTGCGTGCAAGCACTGCTATGACCGCAGCCAACCATCACCGCTGCAATTCGATGCTGCGCTTAAAGTGCTTGACGACCTCTATGATTTCTGTAAAACACGCTCTGTGCGGGGGCAGGTAACCTTTACCGGCGGCAACCCCTTCCTCTATCCCCGATTCAGCGAGCTGTACCGGGCCGCCGCAGATTATGGTTTTTCCCTGTCGATTCTGGGAAACCCGACCCCCCGAAAACAGCTTGAAGCATTATTATCGATTCAGAACCCCCGGTTTTTTCAAGTGAGTCTGGAGGGATTAGGCGAACATAATGATGAGATACGCGGTGCGGGGCATTATGAGCGGGTGATGAACTTTCTGCCGCTCTTAAAAGAGCTGGGGATTTTTGCCTCGGTTATGCTGACCTTAACCAAAGACAATATAGATCAAGTGCTGCCGCTGGCTGATGAGTTACAAGGGGTGGCTGATTCATTCACCTTTAACCGCCTGTCACAGGTGGGTGAAGGGGCTGGGCTTGAATTACCTGATAAAGCAGCTTATACGGCGTTTTTAGCCGCCTACACCAAGGCCGCCAGGCAAAACCCCCTATTGTATTACAAGGATAATCTGTTTAATATCCTGCGCCACCAGATGAATGAACCCCTGCTCAGCGGCTGCACCGGCTATGGCTGCGGGGCAGCCTTTAACTTTATCGCTATACTCCCCGATGGCAAAGCCCATGCCTGCCGCAAATTCCCCTCACCTATCGGAAATGTAATCAGCCAGAAAATAGCGGAAGTTTATGATTCAGCCGCCGCCAACAAATACCGCACCGGCTGTAATGCTTGCCGGGGTTGTGTCATTCGGCATGTCTGCGGCGGGTGTATGGCAATCGCTCATAGCTTCAGACAAGATATTTTTACCGAAAAAGACCCCTATTGCTTTATGAATAATCTGAGCCAATAATTAAGTATGCTGTCCCCGGAATTCTGCGGACAATCCACTACCGTTATGTTGCCAGACTCTCATTTGTTTTCGGGCTTATCTGACTGCGCTGATAGGGCAATAAAGTTGATAGGTGGAATATGAAGAGGAGGAAAGCCTGCTCTGCGGGTAAGGTCAGCAATAAGTTCTCTTGAATAAGGGAACATAATTGCGGGGCAATTTATTCTTGCAATCCTTTCAATGGTGGTTTTTTCTGGATTTTCTTGAAAGGTAAACGTGCCTACACTTTCCACATGAAATGAAAAAGGGGCTTCCCCTTTCGGAAGGGCAACTTGTAGATTTATCAATAACTTTTTTTGCTCCTCAATGTATTTATGTTTTAATGATATTTGGGCATTAATATCAAAAAAACCCTTTTCGCCAAAATCCTGGTCTGTAGAAAAATTGATATTTAAAACTCTAATACCGTCAAAGGTCATTTTAAATTGATCTTTTTTAGGCGGCATATGGCAACTCATCTAAAGTAGCATCCGCTGGTTGAAATCGATAACGATAAAAACCCTCACATCCTGCACTATACGCAAAAGCTGTCGTTTCAATATCTTGTGTTGTCATTAGGTCATCCACGGCAATCATAACTTGGATTTCTTGTGATGCTTGCAGGTTTCCCTCAGGAATATCAATTTGTATTAATTTATTTTCTTTGCTTCCCATTTTATTAACAAAAAGGTAACGTATTAGCTTGTCACTTACTGAGCCAATTGATACCTCACCTGTTTCCCACCTGGAAACTGTAACGTTGCGAACTCCCAGCATCTCGCCAAAAACCGTTCCATTAATCCTCATTTCTTTCCTTAGAAACCTGATTTCCGGGCCAGTTAACGGAGCGTTCTTCTTGATTATTTCCAGGGCGATGTCCCTATGCACGTCTAAAATGTTGGAAATTACCGGCATTTCTTCCCCACACCCACAGACGAGCATGGTAAGGTTTTCTAATGTGATGTTATCTAACCCTGATTCAGTATACTTATAATCCCTTTTTGTCTCTGTCATGTTGCCACCACATGTTGGACAGTTCACAAAAACACCTCCTGTTAGTCATCAAAAGTAGTTATGAAAATAATCTTATCATCGTCTAACGCTACAACCACAGCCAGCCACTCATCGTCAACAGTATATCCTTCAACCTTGTAACTATGGTTTTTCAATTTATCATCAAACCTTGGTTCCGCAATTATGATGCCATTTTCTAACACATAAATAGCGTCCTGAGTGTATAGGTTTCTTTCGTTTAGCCTGTCTTTGAAGTGTTCTCTAAGGACAAATTTTCCATTTTTTAGATTTCTGTGTATTAACCTTAACGCAGTATCTTTATGGAGTTGGATGGTTGTATTGTGGTTACTCATAAGTTTAACATAATGTTAATATTTGTCAAGCGCTATTTGTTGTGGTATAAACCCAAACAACCTCCAGATATATACTTTGTTAACTCTTGGGCTCTTACTAAGCCTTATCTTTTCTGAGACAAATTCCAAGAATTCCTGGAACACCATACTTAATTGTCCCACCGCAGGTGGTTTGGCAATGTATAACAATCACCTTACGCTAAAACTAGCCTCTTTCACCGATCTTCCCTTGCGCATCCAACACTTCCACCTTCCAATCCCCCTTTAACCCGCGCCAGTTTATTCTCTCCCACAGGCCAGACCACACTATCATATCTGGCACATTATGTCAAAACAGCGCAGCCCATAGCCAGGGCTGTTCATTTCTACTGAAAAATGTTTATCTTTTGTCATTCTGAGCGAAGCGAAGAATCTCATTGGCAACAAAAACAGTGTTTTTCCCACCAGATTCTTCACTCCGTTCAGAATGACAACTATAAAAGTGAACAGCCTTGGGCACATAACAGAATCAGTATATTTCCAGCTTTTCGGTTGACATAAGCGACTGTTTTAGGATACATTAACCTCACATAATACTCGAAATTTCTCGATAACCAATTATATTAAAACTATGCTGGCTAAGGTCTTAAGTAGCACTCTTATTGGAATAGATGCCTATCTGGTTGATGTCGAGGTCGATATCGTCAGCGGTCTGCCCGCTTTCTCTATTGTGGGGCTGCCTGATAATGCGGTGAAGGAGAGCAAGGAGCGGGTGAAGGCGGCGATTAAGAATTCCGGCTATAGCTTCCCCACCAAAAGAATAACCGTAAATCTTGCCCCGGCGGACATAAAAAAAGAGGGCACCATCTTCGATCTGCCGATGGCCTTAGGCATACTCAAGGCCGAGGGTATTATAAGTAATGACTCATTATCCGATTACCTCATCTTAGGTGAACTCTCGCTTGACGGCAGTGTCAAATCCATACGCGGTGCGCTGTCTATATCCGTGTGCGCCAAAAAGCTCGGCAAAGGGCTGATCCTGCCGGCTGTGAACCAGGAAGAGGCGGCGTTGGTGAACAACATTGATGTGTTCGGCATAAAGAGCCTGGCTGAGTTGGTTGAATTCTTGAGCGGTGAGCTTGAGATTGAGCCTTGCCATGTAGAAACAGCCGCTTTTTTTAACCGGGCTGATTCTGCTCAGAACGATCTAAGCGAGGTCAAGGGGCAGGAGCAGGTAAAGCGCGCCCTGGAGGTGGCTGCCGCCGGGGGGCATAACGTGCTTATGATCGGGCCGCCGGGTTCGGGTAAAACCATGTTGGCCAGGCGGCTGGCCTCAATATTGCCGGATATGACACTGGAGGAGGCTATTGAAGCCACTAAGGTACATAGCGTAGCCGGTACACTGGAAAGTAGTGCGGTTTTGGTGGCGGAGCGGCCCTTTAGAGCGCCGCATCATACTATATCGGATGCCGGGCTTATCGGCGGCGGGCAGATACCCAGACCCGGTGAGGTGAGCTTATCACATAACGGTATATTGTTTTTGGATGAGATGCCGGAGTTTCGCAAGAATGTGCTGGAGGTCTTACGGCAGCCGCTGGAAGACGGCAAGGTGACAATCTCCAGGGCTTCGATATCACTGACCTACCCCTCGACATTTATGTTGGTCGGCGCTATGAACGCTTGTCCGTGTGGATTCCTGGGGGTGCCTTTTAAGGATTGCGGCTGTTCCATCCTGCAAATTCAACGCTACCGCAATAAAATTTCCGGCCCATTGCTCGATCGGATAGATATACATTGTGAGGTACCGGCGGTTAAGTTTCAGGAGTTATCAGGGGATCGACATGGTGAGACATCCGCTGAGATAAAACAGCGGGTAAACAAAGCCAGAAAAACTCAGGATGAACGCTTTCGGGGCAAGCACATTTTTAGTAACAGCCGCATGACTTCCCGGCAAATAAAGAAATATTGCGAGATAGACCAAGATAGCAAAGACTTACTGGAAATGGCTATTGACAAGCTGGGACTCTCAGCCCGGGCATATACCAGAATACTCAAAGTAGCCAGAACCATAGCCGACTTAGAAGGTGTAGAGCGCTTACAAACACATCATATATCAGAAGCGATACAATATCGAACCATCGATAGGCCATTATTGTGACCCAAACAACTGAACTTTAGCGCATCTAAACGGTGCGGACTGCCCTCTCCCCAGTGGGGAGAGGGTTTATACCCTGGATTTAAGGAGACCAGTTGGATGAAATCTTAATCCGCGGCGGCAAAAGGCTTAAGGGCAAAGTAAGCATTAGCGGAGCAAAAAACGCCGCCCTCCCCATCCTGGCAGCTACATTACTAGCCGAAGGCGAATGCCGGATCCAGAATGTTCCCCAGTTGCGTGACGTATCCACCATCCTGCGCCTGATTTCAGATCTGGGCGGCAAAACCAGCGAGATCGACCCACACCAGGTCAGCGTGGATAACACTCAGGCCACAGGGCATGAGGCCCCTTATGAACTGGTACGCACCATGCGGGCTTCCTGTCTGGTACTGGGGCCGCTTCTGGCCCGCCGGGGAAGGGCAAGGGTGTCGCTGCCCGGCGGCTGTGCTATTGGGGCCAGGCCGCTGAATCTGCATCTCAAGGGCTTGCAACAATTAGGCGCTCACATCGATTTAGACCAGGGATATATTAATGCCCGGGCATCACGGCTTAAGGGCGCTCATATATGGCTTGATATTTCCACGGTAACCGGCACTGAAAATCTGATGATGGCCGCCTGTTTGGCCCAAGGTGAAAGCATAATTGAAAATGCGGCCTGTGAGCCTGAAATAGTTGATTTAGCCGCGGCGCTTACCAAAATGGGGGCAAAGATAGCTGGCGCTGGTACGGATTGTATCCACATACAGGGCGTATCCAGCCTTTCAGGCTTTACCCATCGAATTATCCCGGACCGGGTAGAAACCGGCACATTTATGATTGCCGCAGCCATCACCGGCGGAGAGGTTGAGATTGACAATTGCCACCCCGAGCATCTAAGTACGGTAACCGCCAAATTAATTGAAGCCGGCATAGAAGTAGAGGAAAAAGCTGATTCGCTGAAGGTCCATGCGCATGGGACGTTGCAGGCGGTGGATATAAAGACCGCCACCTACCCCGGTTTCCCGACCGATATGCAGGCGCAGTTTATGGCGCTGATGACCCTGGCCCGGGGCAGCTGCATGATAAGCGAAACCATATTTGAAAACCGTTTTATGCATGTGTCAGAGTTGATACGGCTGGGGGCAAATATCAAGATAGAGGGGCATACCGCCCTGGTTACCGGAGTACCGGTGTTGAAGGGGGCGCCGGTAATGGCCACCGATCTCAGGGCCAGCGCTTCACTGGTACTGGCTGGATTAGCGGCTCACGGAGAGACGTTGATTTCCCGCATCTATCACTTAGACCGGGGGTATGAACAAATCGAGCAAAAACTGGCCGCCCTGGGGGCTGATATAGAAAGGTTAGCATGAGGTTATTGGATTATGCGGCGGCTGATTTTGCTGCTGATTTTGCCAGCTTGCGGCAGGAACGCACCCAGGCTACAGGCACTATAGAGAATACGGTTATCGACATAATAAACCGGGTAAAGTCAGCTGGTGATACGGCGCTTATAGAGTATGAGCATAAGTTTGACGGGGCTACGCTTACCCCTGAAGAGCTGCTGGTAAGTCAAGCCGAGATGGATGAAGCCATTGCCGGAGTTTCAGCCTCAGGCAAAGAGGCCTTGCAGCAGGCTGCCCGCCGTATACGAGCTTTTCATGAGGAGCAAAAAGCGCAGCTTGAGAAAACCTGGTACAAAGAGGATGAACCGGGGATACGCTTAGGACAGCTGGTGCGTCCCCTGGAAAGTGTGGGCTTGTATGTTCCCGGAGGCAAGGCGGTATACCCTTCATCAGTGCTGATGAACGCTATTCCGGCGCTGATAGCCAAAGTGAAAAATATAGCGATTTGCTCACCTCCCGATAGATCCGGAACTATAAATCCTTATGTGCTGGCCGCAGCCCGGATTGCCGGAGTAACTCGAGTTTACAAACTGGGCGGGGCTCAGGCCATAGCAGCTATGGCCTATGGTACAAAAAGCATCCCCAGGGTGGATAAAATTGTGGGGCCGGGCAATATATATGTAGCTACCGCTAAGCGTCTGGTTTCTGATTCTGTAGGAATCGACATGTTTGCCGGACCCAGCGAGGTGCTGATTATTGCCGATGAGAGCGCAAATCCTGTATGGGTGGCGGCGGATATTCTGGCCCAGGCTGAGCACGATGCACAAGCGCAACCAATCCTGGTAACCACTTCCAGGAAATTGGCCGAAGGGGTTATCCTGAAGCTTGACCGGCAGTGTGATACACTGTGGAATGAAGGCCATCCGGCTCGCATTCAAGCTAAACAGTCTTTGGAAAAGAATGGCGCCATAATCATCGTGCCTGATACTGAGCAGGCTATAGAATTAGCCAATCAGGTTGCCCCCGAGCATCTACAACTCATGGTAGATGAGCCCGATGCCTGGCTGGACGGTATAAACCATGCCGGAGCGATTTTTCTGGGCCATTACAGCCCCACCGCCCTGGGAGACTATATCGCCGGGCCTAATCATGTGCTGCCGACCAGTGGCTGCGCCCGCTTCAGCTCGCCTTTAGGGGTATATGATTTCATAAAACGCTCTTCTGTGATACACTACAGTCGGCAGGCGCTTATGCAGCATGGAAAACTGGCGGTGGAGCTGGCCCGCATGGAGGGATTGTCTGCCCATGCAGCCGCAGTTAGAGTAAGATTAAAAGAGGACTAGCTATCGGCTTTTGTAATGTCTTATTGGGCTGATTATATATGAGGTATATAATTATGCATGATCGCATTACCATAGATCAAGCGGTTTGTCATGGTAAGCCGTGTATTCGGAACACGCGCATAATGGTAACCAGCATCCTGCAATTATTGGCAAGTGGTTATGATTTTGCGCGTATATGTAGAGAATATCCTGAGTTGACCAAGAAAGATATTCAAGCCGCCGTAGATTATACCGCCAGCGAGGGGCAGGTTGCGGAAATAGATTTTGTTTATGAATACAAATAGATTGAGTCATAAAAAATTTAGCTCAACAATGATGGTTTCGTAAAAAGTCCCCACATGTCACCCTGAACGAAGTGAAGTGTCTCGTATTATATTGAAAAAATAGATTCTTCGCGGAGTTTATCCTTGAGCATAGCGAAGGGCTCAGAATGACAAAATGACGGTTTTCAGACTTTTTACGACTCCATCGATAATATAATAGGAGCAACCTATGAAGGGACTTATCTTAAGCGGCGGGCGGGGGACTCGGTTGCGGCCGCTGACCCATACCAGCGCCAAGCAGCTGGTGCCAATCGCAAACAAGCCCATTTTGTTTTACGGCATTGAAGCCCTGGCACAGGCGGGAATTAAGAATATCGGCATTATCGTGGGTGAGACTAAAAAGGAAATTATGGAGGCGGTCGGCGACGGGTCTCAGTGGGGAGTGACGATAACATACATCGAGCAGGAGGCTCCCTTAGGTTTAGCGCATGCGGTATTGACCGCTGAGGCGTTTATAGGCCAAGACAACTTTGTGATGTACCTGGGGGATAACCTTATAATAAACGGAGTTACTGAGTTTGTAGCCGAATTCAAGCAGAACGAATCCAATTCGCAGATACTGCTGGCCAAGGTTCCCGAACCGGAACAGTTCGGGGTGGCACAGCTAAAAGGCGGCAAGGTAGTAAAACTGGTGGAAAAGCCCAAAACCCATATCAGCGACTTTGCCTTGGTGGGTGTGTATATGTTCGATCGGCATATCTTTGAAGCCGCCCGGGCGATCTCGCCCTCCTGGCGCAACGAGCTGGAAATTACGGATGCGATTCAATATTTGATCGATAAGGGCTATGATGTGCGTTCGCATATCATCGATGGCTGGTGGAAGGATACCGGAAAGCTTGAAGATATGCTGGAAGCCAACCGCATTATTTTAGATACCATAGAGCGCCGGATAGAGGGCTTTGTGGATAGCGATTCCCGGATTGAAGGCCGGGTGATGATCGATCCGGAGGCTGAAATCATAAACTCCTTAATTCGTGGCCCGGCTATAATTGGCCCCAAGGCTAAAATCATAAACTCCTTTATCGGCCCCTTTACTTCGATTAACTATGAAGTGCTGGTTCAGGGGAGTGAATTGGAGCATAGCATAATTTTAGAAAATAGTTCAATTATCGATATCGGCGGTAAAATTGTCGATAGCCTGGTAGGCAAGAACGTGCAAATTGCCCGTTCTGTCTTGCGACCCTGTGCCTACCGCTTTATGGTCGGCGATAACAGCCAGGTAGGAATTCTATAAGCTGCTAGGGGAGGAAGGTGTATGAAATTTTTTAGAAGATTACCGCCCAATGTATTTTGGGCGCTTTGCCTTCGGGTATTGGTAGCCTCGAGCGGTTGGCAGCCGGTGAGTTGCCATGGCAGGGGTTTGGATTCCATAGCGGTAATGAATTGGCAAGGAAACGGAATAAACCAGGAAATCGACACCCAATTGAAAGAAATAGTCTATTTAAACCTGCAAACTTCCGGCAGGTATACGGTGCTGAAGCCAGAACAAGCAGAAGCGCTTTTAAGTAAAAAGGCTGGGCCTGAGCTGGCGGACTGCGATGGATTAAAATGCCTGAATCAATTAGGTCAAGCGCTTATGGTCGATAAGGTGCTTCTGGGGGAAGTAAACAAAGAAGGTGAAGAATATAAAATAGCATTTAGAATTTTTGATGCAGCACGTAAGGAAATAATCGCCAGTGCAGAAAATAATTTTACCTATCCCTCTGAGCAGTTTAAGGATAACGTGGAAGATCTGGCCCGTAAGCTACTAAAGAAAGTGCCGCTTCGGGGGAAGGTTGTCGCAGTATCAGACCACCGGGTGACGCTGGATGTCGGCAGCAATGTCGGCTTAAAAAAAGACAAAAGATTGCGGCTGTTTCGGCTAAAAGAAGTATGGGCTGGAAATCGGCTACTTTATATGGGAGAAAAACTTGTAGGAGACATTAAGCTTGTCTGGGTGGATGAAGAAACCTCAGAAGCAACCATAGAGAGGTCATACGTAACCGTTAGACAAGGAGATTTGGTGGATATAAAAGATTATCTCCTTTTTTCAAAGCTGAAACCAAAAGAGACGCCGGTGGTTGCCGCCAGCCCTCAGACAACAGCCCCTCCGCTTGAACAGCAGGCTGAACCTGCCCCCATATCAGAACCTGAACCAGTTCAGGAAGCAGTTCAGGAAGAAATTCAGGAACCAGTTCCTGATATAAGCATAGGGACTTTAACTATAATCTCTAATCCAAGCGGAGCTGAAATCACTTTAGATGGTGAATCTATCAGTCGTACCCGCAAAACCATTCCAAATCTGAAGGTCGGTGTGCATGAGATAAAGCTAAGCAAGCGCGCCTATCGCAACTGGGCAGGTAAGGTAACCGTAAATCCCGACCGGGAAAATTCGGTTAAGGTAGATTTGGCGGCCTATGGCGGTAAACTTAACCTAAGTTCAATCCCTGCTGGAGCAACCATTACAATAGGAAAGCGCAGTTGGGGCAAAACTAATAAAACCTTAAGATTCCCACCCGGGAGCTATCTGGTTAAATTAACCCAAAAAGGCTATCTGGCTAAATCTCAACGGGTAGAGGTTAAAGATGGAGAAACCACTAACTTAAGGCTAACGCTTACCCAAAATAATGTTTCTAAAATTCCTGATATGGCATATATCCCTGAAGGAAATTTTACCATGGGGGCGGGAAAAAGAGAAGCGGATGAAGGCCCCAGCCATAAAGTCTATGTAGCCAATTTTTATATTGACAGATATGAAGTGAGCTATCAAAAATACCAGAAATTCTTAACTGCCACAGGTCGGCGCCAACCAGATTTCTGGAACGATAACGACCTGAACAAACCCAATCTGCCGGTAGTAGGGGTAAGCTGGGAGGATGCCAAAGCCTATTGTAAGTGGGACGCTAAACGCCTGCCTAGCGAAGCTGAATGGGAGAAAGCCGCTCGTGGAACCGACGGCAGAAAGTATCCCTGGGGTAATACTAATGACAGCACACGGACTAATGCTGCTGGGAAAAAGGACGGTTTTCAGTTTACCGCACCGGTAAATAGCTTTGCTTCCGGCGCCAGCCCGTTCGGGGCTATAAACATGGCCGGTAATGTGTGGGAATGGTGCGCCGATTGGTATGCTGAAGATTATTATGCCAACTCCCCATCCAAATCCCCTACAGGCCAGCGCAATGGGGAGTTACGGGTTATTCGGGGTGGTTCATGGGAAGATGCTCCTGATAATTTACGTACTACTAACCGGCATGCTGCCAGACCAAACAATACAGCCTATAATGTCGGCTTCCGCTGCGCCAAGTAAACTAATGTCATCCGGACTGTTCATAAAAGATCAAAACCTTGGGAGACACCCTTCTGAGGGGGACGAAGTCCCCTTTGATCAAAGCAGGCCATGCCTGCCAAAAAGGTTTCCTCAAGGGTTTAATCCTTTATGAATAGATTGGGTAAAATCAGGAGAAAGTAAAAATATGATACAGGGTGTAAAAACTAAAAAACTGCGGGTAATCCCGGATGAGCGGGGCCGCTTAATGGAAATTCTGCGCGCTGACGATGAGCTGTTCAGCCGGTTCGGACAGGTATATATGACCGCCGCATATCCGGGAGTGGTCAAGGGCTGGCATTATCATAAACTGCAAACCGATAAGATTACCGTAGTAAAGGGGATGATGAAGTTGGTACTCTATGACGGACGGGAGGGATCTCCCACCCATGGAGAAATCAATGAATTTTTTATCGGCGAACACAACCCTCTACTGATTCAAGTGCCCAAACTGGTATTCCACGGTTTTAAATGCATCAGCCACAGCGAGGCGCTGGCCATAAACGTTCCTACAGAAAAGTATAATTACGATAACCCGGATGAATACCGCATCCACCCGCATGATAATGACATCCCCTATGACTGGAATCGCAACGATGGGTAATCAAAACATCCCCGTTAAAACCTTACCCTCTTATGTGATTATAGTCATATCTTATTAATATGCCATTACCAAATAGCGAAAATCATAAAAAAGGCAGATATTTTGAAGAAAAAGTTCGCCAAGCTCTAGGAGTCTGTCGGACTTTAGCAGCAGAATATGGTATAATGGTCGGAAATAAATCTTTGCCATGAAGGGGCCAAAAGATGAGTGTTAAATTTATACTGACCGACCGGGAGACGCCTTATTTGTTACCGCCGTCACTTC
>JAJRUU010000006.1 GCA_024277605.1 bacterium | reverse complement strand
GGCCATAATTTTAGCTGGAGGAAAGGGAACTAGATTGCTGCCTTACACCATGGTTTTTCCTAAACCGCTAATGCCGATAAATGGTATTCCAATTCTGGAGGTGGTGGTGCGGCAGTTAAAAAGATTTGGCTTTGATCATATTACTTTAGCAGTGGGGTACTTGTCGGAGTTGATTGAGACTTTTTTTGGAAACGGGGATAAATGGGGGCTTACTATTGATTATGTTAAGGAAAAGGAACCGCTAGGCACCGTGGGGTGCTTATCCTTAATTAAAGATATATAAGAGTCATTTTTGGTGATGAATGGCGATGTTTTAACTAATCTGAATTATAGCGAACTGTATGAATACCATATTAAATGCAATTCTTCGGTGACGATCGGTATATACAATAAGCAATACAAGGTTGATCTCGGGGTTATTGAAACGAATGGGGATGGGATTATTGAGAATTATATTGAAAAACCGACGCATGACTATCAGGTAAGTATTGGGGTGTATGTGTTTGATCCGTTTGTATTAAGTTTATTGAAAAGTAACGAGTATATGGATTTCCCGGATCTGGTGTGTGAATTATTACAAAAAGGGGCGCGGGTTACCGGCTATAAATTTAATGGGCATTGGCTTGATATCGGCAGGCATGAAGATTATGTTCAGGCAACCGATATTTTTCAAGCGAAAATGGGAGAGTTTAACCTTGAGTGAATGGAAAATTCCCTTCGCCAGCGTTGAGATTGATGATAAAGAGCATGCGGCAGTAAGTAACGTGTTGACCTCTAAATGGTTGACTATGGGAGAGGTTACCCAGCAGTTTGAACAACAGTTTGCCGAGTTTCTCAATGTAAAATATGCCTTTGCCGTTTCGAGCTGCACCGCGGCCCTGCATTTGGCAAATGTGGTATTAGGCGTAGGGGCGGGGGATGAGGTTATTTGTCCGGCGCTTACTTTTGTGGCGACGGCCAATGCAGTCCGCTATTGCGGCGGGAAGGTTGTATTTGCTGATATAACCGGCGATAAAGATTTGAATATTTCTCAGGCTGACATAAGCAGAAAAATAACCTCCAGAACCAAGGGGATTATCCTGGTGCATTATGGAGGATATGCTTGCAATATGCCGGAAATCATGCAAATTGCAAAAAAACATAATTTATTCGTTATTGAAGATACCGCCCATGCTCCCGGGGCTTCGGCGTCAAATGTTGCGGCTGGTGGAGAGGCTATGCTGGGGACGCTGGGAGATGTTGGCTGCTTCAGTTTTTTTTCAAATAAGAATATGGCTACCGGCGAGGGAGGGATGCTGGTAACTAAGCGGCAGGAGCTGGCGGACAAAGTAAGGCGGTTGCGTTCACATGGAATGACCGCCTTAACGCTTGAGCGCTATCAGGGCCATGCGCACTCATATGATGTTACCGCATTAGGCTATAACTATCGGCTGGATGAAATCCGTTCGGCTATTGGAATCGTTCAACTGGGAAAGTTATTACAACACAATGCAGCCAGAAAGAAGTTGGTGGAGCATTACCGGCGTAAGTTGGAAAGAGTTGTCGGTATCAGCATACCGTTTAAAAAGTTTTATGGGAAATCGGCTTATCATCTTCTGCCGATATTGCTCGATCAAAAAGTCAAGCGGGATGATTTTATGAATTATTTGAAAGCAGGAGGGATTCAGACCAGCGTACATTATCCAGCGCTGCATCTGTTTAGTGATTTTCGAAATACATACGGTTTTCGTGAAGGACATCTTACGAAAACGGAAGCCGTTGCCCGCATGTTGGTCACTTTACCCTTGTATCCTTCTCTTGCCTTTGAGCAGGTGGATTATGTTGTATCTAAGATAGAAGACTACCTGAAACTTAAGGGGATATATTCATAAATTCAGGCTGGGTTCGCAAGACACCTTGTGAGATAAGGTTTATGAGCCAACGTCCTGAATAAACAGGCTATGCCTGCCCGAATTTTTCGGGTTAAGGGGATACAGTGAAAACTTCGGTGATCATTCCGGTTTACAATGAGATTGATACGGTGGCTGAGCTGTTGGCAAGGGTCCGCACAAGCCCGATAGAGAAAGAGATTATTGTAGTTGATGGGAATTCAACAGACGGCACCAGGGAAGTATTGGAAGAAGAGGCAAAAAAGGGTGACCTTAAGCTTATTTATCAGCTCAAGCGAAACGGCCGGGGGGCGGCAATCAAAGAGGGAGTAGCCCTGGCCAGCGGAGAGATTTTGATTTTTCAAGATGCGGATCTGGAGCTTGATCCGGCGGAGTATCCCCAATTAATTGCGCCGATTGTAAACGGGAGATATAAGGTTGTATTTGGCTCCCGCTTTTTAGGTAAAGGGTTTATTTTCGGGATGGGGATCGCCTCGTATATAGCCAATATAATCTTAACCGCGCTTACAAATATTTTGTTTCGGGGGTATCTGACCGACGTAGAGACCTGTTATCAGATAATGCTGGCTGAGGTGTTTAAAGAGATGGATATTAAGAGTGACGACTTTGATTTCACCATTGAGCTGACCCTGAAGCTGCTTAAAAGTAAATACCGGATTCGTGAGATACCGGTCAACTTTATCCCCCGGCGGGCTATACACGGCAAAAAGATTCATTGGCTGGACGGCATTGCTTCGTTGTGGATTATTTTGAAATTCAGGTTTAATTCGCTTTAGCGGGATTTATTATGATTCAGAATAGATATAAACACTTAGCCCTGAAGCTGGAATTAGATAGATTGAGTGTAGCTGGAATGTATAACCTGGGGTTGAATTATCTGGCTACGAAAACATTTCCGGCTAACGCCTACAACCAGCTAACTGTTGTTCAAATTGAGTCTACGCTAGCCTGTAATCTTAAGTGCAAAATGTGCGTCAGGGAGTATTTCGACAAAAAAAATCCGCACCTTACATTTGAAAATTTTAAAACAATAATCGATCAATTTCCTTATCTGCGCCAGCTAAATTTAACCGGAATTGGCGAACCGTTATTAAATAAAGATATTTTTAAGATGGTGGAGTATGCGAAAAGTAAGAAAATCTATGTGCGCTTTACTACCAATGCCACTTTGCTGGCTCCCAAAAACTGCGAAAAAATTATTTTATCCGGCTTAGACGAATTAAGGGTTTCTTTGGATGGGGCAACTGCGGAGACATTTGAGGATATAAGGGAAGGCAGTTGCTTTCTGGAGGTGATTGGAAATATAAGGGCACTTAATCGATTAAAACAAAGTTCAGGAGCCGAAAAACCGGTAGTTGAAATGAACACGGTTGTGCTGAAAGAAAATTTTACTGAACTCCCTCGGCTGGTAGAGTTAGCGGCTTATCTTGATATAAAGAGCATTTATTTTAGCGGGTTGGATATAGAGGGGGCCAAATATGCCGAAGAAGATCACTCAATCTATGATATGAGCAAGCAAGAGATAGAGAAAATCTTTGCCGAAACTAAAGAGAAAGCCAGGGAATTGGGGGTTGCTATAAGGTTGCCCGGCATTATACCCCAGTCTCAGAAATGCTTCCTCCCCTGGTTGACTAATTACGTTACGCTGGATGGGGATCTGATGCCGTGCTGCCATTGTATTGACGGTTTAAACCGGCAGGAAGTTATCCGGAATTATGCTTTGGGTAATCTGTTAGAGCAAAAATTTGAAGATATCTGGAATGCGGAAAAATACCGGCATTTCAGGAAACGGCTAAACAATGGAAACTTACCCGGAATTTGTAAAAATTGTTCAGTGATATTGGGTATGGATTAATAAGTAATAAGGTATCAACTAGTTAACTAGCGGGAGCAAATAATGAACGTTATATTAATGTGGCCGCCAGCTTTCGGCAAGCGAATCAGGGCTGAGGTTTCAGCCGAGGTAGAAAAAGAGGCCGGGGTATACCCCTCCCTGGGTATTCTGTACATCGCAGCGTATCTGGAGCAACACACCGGGCATAAAGTCAGTGTGCTGGACGGCAAGCTTGAGGAAATTGATGCACAACGCATGGCCGAGGTCATAAAAAAAGAAAAACCGGGAATTGTGGGTATTAGCACGTTAACCTTTAATATTCTCGATGTGCTGGATACTGCCAGGATTGTAAAAGAGATTGATCCCAACATCCTCATCTGTTTAGGCGGGCCGCATGTTTCGATTTACCCGCTGGAGACGCTCAAGCTTGAATATGTTGATTTAGTGGTGGTTGGGGAGGGGGAGATAGTTTTTGCTGATATGGTGGAGGAAATTTCCAGTGGAGGTGATTTATCGGCTCTGCCCGGTATCGGTTATTACAAAAACGGGGTTCCGACAATTAATCCGGGAAAGAATTATATTAATAACCTAGATGCGCTGCCCTTTCCAGCGCGCCATCTGATTGATATGAGTAAATGCTATTCCCTGCTTGGAAAATCAAAAACCATGATCACTCTTCAGAGCACCAGGGGCTGTCCTTATAAATGTATTTATTGTGATCAGCAAAGCGGAAAGAAACTAAGGCAGCGTTCGCTTGAAAGCTTATTGGCGGAGATCGAATCAATAGTTGCCCTGGGTTTCGATGATCTTTTTTTCATCGATGATCTTTTCACCACGGATCGCAATCGGGTAATCGCTTTTTGTGAGGAGCTAATCAAGAGAAACTTGAAGATTAATTTTAAGATAAGCGCCCGGGTGAACCTGGTGGATAAGGAAATGTTGGTAATGCTTAAGAAAGCGGGCTGCTATCGCATTCACTATGGGGCGGAAAGTGGTAACCAGAATGTGTTGGATTCCCTGAAGAAGGGGATATCGTTAGAGCAGACAAAACAGGCAATTAAACACTCAACTGAGGCGGGGATTGATTCCCTGGCCTATTTTATGATCGGCAGTCCCGGAGAGACTCAGGAACAGGTATTTGAAACCATAGATTTTGCCTGTAAGTTAAAACCGACTTACGCCCAGTTCAGTATAACCACGCCCTATCCTGATACGGCGCTATATCACTTGGGGCTTGAGCAGGGGGTTTTTGCTGAGGATTTTTGGAGAAAATATGCGCAAGACCCAAAAGAAGGCTTTACCCCGAGCCTGTGGAATCAGAACTTATCCGAAGATGAGCTTTTTCATCTGGTTAATGTGGCGCACAAGAAGTTTTATTTCAGGCCGACTTACATTCTAAACGAATTTTCAAGGACAAATAGCTTTGGGGAGTTTAGAAAAAAATTCAAAACTGCCTGCCGCTTACTTTGGGCTGATTAGCCCGAAAAATTCGGGTCTTGTTATGGGCAAATCGACATTTAGCTGAAAATTATAAATTTATCAGCTTCCTGATCTGCCGCCTCGGGCAAACAAAGTTTTATTGAACGTTGGCTTATAAGCCTTATCTCACAAGGGGTGTCTTGCGAACCCAGCCTAAATTTATGAATAGATCAGGTTAGATTATGAATATATTACTCGTTCGCACTAAAATTATATCTCAACGCATAGCCGCAGATTATGAGGGACGTTTTGTGCCGGTGGGGCTGTTATTGGTGGCTGCGGTTTTAGAGAGAGCGGGGCACCTGGTCAAGCTGATCGATCTTTCAATAGATGATATGCCGGTGCTGCAGCGCCAGATTTCAATGTTTAAGCCGCAGCTAATAGGAATCGGCGCTATGTCGGTTGAATTTGAACGGGTTGGAGAGTTGGTTGCTGTATGTAGAGAAGAAATCCCAAGCGCTAAAATCGTAGTGGGTGGGCCAATCGCTTCGGCTAATCCGGCTAAATTACTGGAAATAGCGGGGGTTGATTATGCGGTGTTGGGAGAGGGGGAAGAGACAATCGCAGAGCTGGCCGATTGTGTGGAGCATAATGCGGATGTTTCCACTGTACGGGGGATAGCCTTCAGCCAAAATGGGAAGGTTATGGTTAATGAAAGAAGGGGAAATGTTGATCTGGACCAAAATCCATATCCGGCAAGGCACTTAATTGATATGGAAAAATATATCTCAACGTATACGGAGCGCTTTCAGCAGCAGCAAGTGGCCGGACGTCCCCTCCGAGGCACCAACCTGACGGTTTCCCGGGGTTGCCCGTATAGCTGTATTTATTGTGATAAGAATGTTTTTGGGAATAAGTGGCGCGTGCGGCCGGTTGTGCATGTGTTGGATGAAATTGAGCATTTGGGTAGTGAGTATGGGATTAATGCCCTAATGTTTGACGATGATATTTTTGACTTAAATAAAGCATGGGTCAAGGAGTTTTGTGTGGAAATAAAAAAGAGGCGGCTGGCTGTCATCTGGCATTGCAACAGCCGTTGCAACCATTCTGATGTCGAACTGTTTGCCCTCATGTATGAGGCGGGCTGCCGTTCTATAGCCTTCGGTATTGAATATGGGAATCAAACCGTGCTTGATAGGGTTAAGAAACAGCTGAAGGTGGCAGAAATCGAGCGAGGTGTGCATATGGCGAAATCCGCCGGTTTTTTTGTCACCGGGTATTTCATGCTGGGGATGTTGGATGAAACCAGTGAGACGATTAAGGACACGATTAACCTGGCTGTCAAATTGCCGTTTGATGCCGGTGGATTTGGTATAACCGTGCCGATGATGGGGACTGAGCTTTTCCGTCTGGCGGCGGATCGGGGATTAATCCAGCAGGATAGCTGGGGGCAGAAGGATAGAACAGCCTATCGCTCAAATTTAACTAAAGATGTCTCCTATGAGGAGCTCGATAAATTATTGAGATTAGCCGGTTGGAAATTTTTCTGGTCGAGGCAAGGCCGAAAAACGCCTAAAATCATTAACCGCGCCATTTCAGAGAGCTTTCCTTTGTTGTATTGGATAAGCGGCGGGGATTTTCAGGGGCTTGTATCTAAGCTGAATTCCTTAAGGAGAAGCATGCGGCTTCCGCTGCCCTAGTGTCATGTCATACATGTAACGTATGATTGTCATTCCAGCGAAGGCGGGAATCCACAAGCTTTGGATACCGGATCAAGTCCGGCATGACAGACTTGATCCGACACTAGATAAAAAAATGAGGTTTTTGCTATGGTTCATGCTTAATTAGTCTGGAAAAGGATTCTGGGTAATTTTGTTGATTTTGTAGCTGGATACATATTCAAATTTCTGGAATTAATAAGAGTTGTTGAGGCTGATAAAACCGATTTGAGCACGCTTAAACCTCGAAACATTCTGGTTATCAGAACCGACAGCATGGGGGATGTAGTGTTGAGTACCCCGGTTTACCGGGCGCTTAAAAAGAAATATCCACAAGCCAAAGTATTTACGTTGATCAGAAAGGAATTTCAGGAGCTGGTAGCGGATAACCCGAATGTGGATAGGGTTATTCCCCACAACGTTCCCTGGAATAAGGAACGTTCTGCCTGGCTAAAAAGAATGAAAATAATGTTTTCCATTGAAACGCTCTTATATCCTTTTAGATTAATCTGGATTATCCGATTATTAAGGCGTCAAAAATTTGATTTGGGTATCGATCTGGTGGGTGATTTCCGCAACATATTTTTCTTCATGGTGGCTTCCGGGGTAAAACATCGCTTGAGTTTTAACCGTACCGGTGGAGAGTATTTCTTGAGTGATTTTGCGCTATATGACGTTTGCGAAAATCAACTGACCAATAATGCTAAGCTGCTTGAAATACTCGGCATACATGAGATTGATAGCAAGCTGGATATTTTTATTTCTCAAAAAGTCAAAGAAGAGGTTAAGCATATTTTAACGTCCCATGGGGTTAATAATACAGCTGCCTTAGTGGTGCTGCATCCGGGCGCCAAGAAGATACAGCGCTGGCCGGCGGAGAATTTTGCCAGGCTGGGCAAGCTCTTAGCTGACGAATTTGAAGTGAAGTTGATATTAACCGGCACAAATGGCGATTTGGCGTTGAGGGAGAAAATGTTCCCCTTTTTAATGGGGAATATTTTAAGGGGAAAGGTGATTTCTTTGATCAGCAAAACCAGTATTTTACAACTGGCGGCGCTTTTAGCTCAGGATGTACTCCTTATCTGTAACGATACGGGGGTTATGCATATTGCTGCGACGGTAAATTGTCCCACCCTGGCTATATTTGGTCCGACTAGCCCTGCGGCCTTTGCGCATCCCAATATCGAGGTAATTCAACCCAGGAAACCCTGTAAGCTGAGTCCGCATGAAAAATGTGGGAGAAAGGACACTTTTCCGGGAGCTTGCATGAATGATACGAAAGTAGATGTTATTTATGAGCGGGTCAGAGGTTTGTTAGAGCAAAATAACACTAGAAAGCAAAGGGATATATTTCATGAAACTGCTATTGGTTAACGCTCCGCCGATAAAGGAACTGGGGATTACCGGTCAGATATATCCTCCCCTGGGGATATTGTATCTGGCGTCTTATGCCAGAAGATATATGCACAATCTGGAGGTAAAAGCGATTGACGGCTATAAAGCCGATAAAAGAAAGCTGGCGGATACGATTATTAAATATAATCCTGATGTTTTGGGAATGTCTTTCACCACCCAGGCCGCTACCGGGGCCTATAAGTTGATAAATGAGATAAAGGCGCAAAACAAGCGCATAAAGGTAGTCAACGGGGGGCCTCATCCAACCATAATGCCAGAGGAATCCTTCCAAAGATCGAAGGCCGATGTGGTGGTTATTGGGGAAGGCGAGGAAACCTTCCTGGAAATATTGCAAAGAATCGAAAACCGGGAGGCTATAGATTGCATTTCCGGTACAGCTGTTTTATGTGACGGGAAATTTAAGCCCAACCCCCATCGTCCGCTCATCAAGAATCTGGATGATATTCCATTTCCCGCCCGGGATTTATTGGATATTACCAAATATCCCGGCTACTTATATAAGAAATATCGGGTCGATACCGACATTATATCCGCCAGGGGGTGCCCCTTTAACTGTACGTATTGCTCAAATCCAGTGTGGAAGCTTCAAAAACCATGGTATCGGGTGCGCTCGCCGAAAAATGTGGTGGATGAGATGGAGTTTATAGTTGCCGAATACGGTATCAGATAGATATTTGACGAGACCGATGAATTTAACGGAAACAAACGCTGGGCTAAATCAGTCTGTGATGAAATTATAAGCCGGAAACTCGATATTGTCTGGAAAGCCCAAATGCGGGTTGATAACGTGGATGAGGAATTGGCTGATAAGCTTAAACAATCCGGTTTTTGGATGGGCTTGTTCGGGCTGGAAAGCGTAAATGAAAGAACGCTTAAAGGGATCAATAAAAAACAAACCATTCTGCAAGTGGAAAACGCTTTAAATATTATGAAACAACGAAACATAAAAAGCTTCGGTTTATTTATGGCGTTTAATGTCTGGGAAGAAGACGGGCGGCTTTGTTATGAGGATAAAGCAGCGTCACTGCGCACATTGTCGTACATCAAGAAGTTGATACATGATGGGAAACTGGATCTTTTCGGCTGGTCAATGACCACTCCCTATCCGGGGAGCCGCTTATATGAAATATCGAAGAAATATAATTTAGTCGATGGAGCCGCCGCCGGTAATTGGGAGGATTTTGATTCCGGGGCCAATTTTTTATTGCAGCTGCCTACGGTAAGTGAGGCTGATTGGCTGGAGGTTATAAATTCCGGTAAAAGGTTACAGGCTAAGCGCCTGTTTACCAGCGGGGCCTTTAGTGTGAGCGCTTTTCCCTTGTATTTGAAGAAGGGTTATTCATTGCTTAAGAGAAATGTGGAAAAAAACGCCAGGGTACCCACTAATTTGGGATGAGTGATGAAATCTTTAAAACAACCGATAGATGCGGTTTTGGCAGTTACTTATAACTGTAATGCCAGGTGTGTAATGTGCAATATCTGGCAGGATAAACCCAGGCTCGATAAGCAGCTCAGGGCTGAGGGTTATGCGAATCTGCCGCCATCCTTAAAATATATTAATGTTTCCGGCGGGGAGCCGTTTTTGCGGGACGATCTGCCTGAGATAATCAGCGTGCTATATAAAAGATGCCCCAACTCCCGGGCTATAATTTCAACTAATGGTTTTTTACCAGACCGCATATGCAACATGATGCGGGAGATAATGCTGATTGATCCCGAAATAGGTATTGGATTGTCGTTAGATGGTATTGGGCATATGCATGATCGGATACGGGGGATTAGGGGGGCATATGATAAGGTCATGCAGTCTTTTGATAAGCTTAAAACCCTTGGGGTAAGGAACATACGTTTCGGCTTTACCGCCACCAAAGATAATGTGGATCATTTTGGTAGAGTGTATGATTTGGCAAATAACGCAGGCGTTCAGTTTAGTTGTGCGGTGGCTCAGGATTCCAGCCATTATTTTAAAACAAAAAACAATGTAACTGTCGAGCGGAATGTTTTAAAAAAAGAGTTGGCATATGTTGTGGCCGGTGAATTGGGATCATTTTCCCCTAAAAGGTGGGTCAGGGCTTTTTTTGCCCAGGGGTTATATGATTTTAGCTCAGGCAATGGGCGTCCACTGAATTGCCGGGCGGGTGATGAGTTTTTCTTTATGGACCCTTACGGAGATATATACCCCTGTAATGTTTTAGATAGGGTGATGGGTAATATTGAAAATGCGGGTTTTCTGGAATTGTGGGGCAGCCAGGCAGCAAAAGCAGCCAGAGGCAGTGTCCAAAAATGCCACAGTAAATGTTGGATGATTTGTACCGCTCGGGCGGCAATCAAGCAACATCCGCTAAAAACCGGCTGGTGGATATTAAATCAAAAAGCCCAGACTCATTTTGGTGTGCCGGACAAAAAGCAATCAGGAAAGGGTCAATAGAAGGGGCGCCAGGATGGAAAAAATGAAAATAGCGGTCACCGGCACGCTTGGCCTTCCGGTCACCTATGGAGGGGTAGAGCGGCACGTGGAGCAGATTTGCAGTCGCCTGGCGGCCAGGGGGCATGAGGTGACCGTGTATTGCCGCTCCTATTACAGCACGGCAACAGATGAGTATTATAAAGGTATAAAGCTGGTAAAACTTCCCTCTGTTAAAACCAAGCACCTGGATAATCTCAGCCATACCTTTATTTCAACCATTAATTCATTGCGTAATGGATTTGATGTTGTGCATTATCATTCTCTGGGGCCGGCTGTGTTTTCCTTTCTCCCCCGGCTTAAGCGCAAAAAAACGGTAGTTACTGTCCATGGGCTTGACTGGCAGCGGCAGAAGTGGGGTCGGCTGGCGGCGGAATACTTAAAAGCCTCAGAACGGTTTGCCCTGTACTTCCCAAATGCCACTATCGGTGTTTCCAGGCAGATTCAGCGCTATGTCAAACAAAAATATCAACGAAATATTGACTATATACCCAACGGAGTAAACATTGCAGAAGCG
>JAJRUU010000062.1 GCA_024277605.1 bacterium | reverse complement strand
TTGGAAAAACTTCCCGGAATCCTTGTTTTTTGTTTGGAGTGAAAATCCGGTAAACGATGCACCGCAGTTTTCACAATAAGCCTTATCATCTTGTAAAGCCCCACAGTGAGGACATCTGATCTGGTTATCCATTTTTATAACACCACAGTATTAGGGGTACCTTGATACCCATTAAGTTAAAGCAGCGTTCCCCAGAATTACCACACGCACCACATATTATTCTAAATAATACATTAAAATTAACGAATTTGTCCAGTAAATTTATTTATATCGATATTTCGGCCTGTCCTCAGGCCGAAATTATATAAGGATTACGACCCGACCTATTCATAAATTCAGGCTGGGTTTGCAAGACACCCCTTGCGAGATAAGGTTTATAAGCCAAGGCTTATGAGCCAACGTCCTGAAGAAACAGGCTGTGCCTGCCCGAATTTTTCGGGTTTAAAATTAAGCCCAATAAAACGTGTTTGATCGTTATATTTAAGGTTTTATCCCCATATTTTCTCCACAACGGGTATTTTATCCCATAATCTAAAATGTCAGCGCATAGTAATTTATTACACATAATGTGTTATTACAATAAGTTATGTTTGTTTCACTCTTGGAATTTCCTCTGGCACATAATTTGCTCTTTTAACGACAGAGGGCTTGAAAATGAAACTGATGAATAAATTTGTAGCCATATTTTATGTGTTGGTTTTTTCATTGCTAAGCAACTCTGGCTTTGTTTGTGCCAGGGAGATGTCAAATAGCGTTAGAGTAGGGAGCGAAGTACTCTACAATTTTCCTGCCGAAGGCGAGCTGGGAGGTACATCCATGAAAAAGCTGGTAAAATCAGAAAATCCATTTGAGCTTAAGGTTGATTTAGATCACGTTGTCGATAGTGCACAGGGTTTACTGCTAAGTGATGGGATTGATTGGTTTTTAACTGATAACTTTTTCATTAACCTGGATACTGCACTTCCTTCGGCAGAAACCGGCGCAGACGTAGAGACAGAAAATAAAACAGAAATTGGCAATGAATCAATTAGCATGGAAACAGATTTAAGCAGCTATTTTGATCTCGATGCCTGGATTATTGGAGCTGGAGTCAAATTTTATTTTTAGCCCGAAAAATTCGGATCTTGTTGTGGGCGAATCGATATTTGATTGAACCCTATAAATTTATCAGCTTCTACTTCCTGCCCCATCGGGCAAACAAGGTTTTGTTGGATGTTTGCTCCGGCTGGATTCAAAGCTGCAGTATCCAACCTCATTTCTGAATTATAGAGTAAGCCGGGCAATCCCCCCGCCTTGGTTTTGGCGATGTCAGGTTGTATGGACGTACAGTCGAGAATCCGCTCAGTGCAATCATCCGCAGATCCGTTGTCAATCACAATAACTTCTTATACGCTATGATAGACGATCCTTTACACAGGACAGATTCTATGATAATATTTTTTGAGCGTTTAAGCTGGGCGGCTAACCCGAAAAATTCGGGCAGGCACAGCCTGTTTCTTCAGGACGTTGGTTTATAAGCCTTATCTCGCAAGGGGTGTCTTGCAAACCCAGGCTGAATTTATGAATAGATCGGGCTAAGCATGTGTATATTTATTTAAATATTTTTCTGGTTGGTTAATACTTGTAGACCAATATGATGGAGTCGTAAAAAGTCTGACAACCGTCACTTTGTCATTCTGAGCGAAGCGAAGAATCTATTTTTTTCAATATAATACGAGACACTTCACTTCGTTCAGGGTGACATATGGGGACTTTTTACGAAACCATCAATATATGTCATAATTAGTTTTGTTTATCGAAAGTTATGAAACTTATTATTCAAATTCCCTGCCTAAATGAAGAACAAACTCTGCCGGTTACTCTCAGGGATCTGCCTGATAAAATTGATGGTGTTGATGAAATAGAGACATTGGTTATTAATGACGGCAGTTGTGATCGCACGGTTGAGGTAGCTCGTGATCTGGGAGTAAATCATATTATAGAATTTGGCCAAACCAGGGGCCTGGCGTGTGTTTTTCAAGCGGGCCTGGATGCGGCGTTACGACTAGGGGCTGATATAATAGTAAACACAGATGCCGATAATCAGTACCAAGGTCAGGATATAGTAAAATTAATTCAGCCCATTCTAGAGGGCAAGGCCGGTATGGTGGTAGGCTGCAGGGATATTGACGGTATTGAACATTTTTCGGCCAGTAAAAAAAAGCTACAGAAAATTGGCAGTTGGGTGGTTCGCCAGTTATCCAATACCGATATTCCCGATACTACCAGCGGTTTCAGGGCGTATAGCCGGGAAGCTGCATTAAAACTGAATATTGTGTCAGAATTTACCTATACACTGGAAACCATTATTCAAGCCGGCAATAAAAATATCCCCATACATCATGTGGCGATAAGAACAAATGAAAAACTAAGAGAGTCACGCCTGTTTGCCGGTACAGCAAATTATATTAAACGCTCTATCCCCAATATGCTTCGGATCTATACCATGTACCAGCCGTTGCGGATATTCTCTTATGTGGGGCTTTTTGTTATTTCTTTGGGAGTTTTGATGAGTTTGCGTTTTGTTTTTTCATATATAATGGAGCCGTCGGTATCCCGGCACATTCAGTCGTTAATCATAGCTGCTGTACTATTAATAATCGGCTTCCAAATAATGGTTATCGGGTTACTATCAGATATAATCGCCGATAATCGTAAGTTAATTGAGGAAATTCTGTATAGGGTAAAGCGATTTGAATTGTCTTATATTGCTGTCCCCAAAAAAGCTTCTGCTGAGGAAACTAAAGCCAACCCTTTAAAATGAGTTGGCTTGTTTTTTTAAAGCCAACTCAATCACCCAAACCAGTGGTGCTGGATGCCGGTTCATTAGGAGTTATTAGATGGGGCCTAAGCCTGTAATTGCTAAGGCTAAATATTTCTCTCATATCATTATAGCCCTCATTATTATCCTGGGAATAGCGGCCTATTCGAACAGTTTCAAAGCCCCATTTACCTTCGATGACAACCACTATATTATAGATAATTACGGCCTGCACCTGCAAAACCTCTCCGCTTCGGAATGGCAGGATTTCAGCGCTTCCTTCACCAGGGGGAAGGGCTTTTCTGTGTGGGAGCGCTTTATCCCTTTTTTGAGCTTTGCCCTCAATTATTATGCCGCTGGACACAGGGTTTTCGGCTATCACCTGATAAATCTGCTTATTCACCTGTTAGCGGCAATAACGCTCTATTTTCTATTACAAAACATCCTGAAATTACCCAGCTTAAAGGCAGGCTATGAGAAACACGCCCATTATGTAGCTGCCGGGGCAAGTTTATTGTTTCTGCTGCACCCGGTACAGACCCAAACCGTAATATTTACCTGGCAACGCTGCGCCAGTCTGGCGGCCCTGTTTTATTTTCTCACACTGCTCAGCTACCTGAAGGGCCGTACTAACACTTCAGGTTGTGGCCCGGTTTATTATGTTATAGCTGTAATAACCGCCATATGCGCCTTCTTCAGCAAGCAAAACAGCGCCACCCTGCCGCTGTTCATTATTCTAATAGAGGTTTATTTCATCCAGGGGCTTAGCTGGCAGCAGATTAAACCCTGTCTGGGGTATTTTATAACGCTGGTCGGCGTTTTTTTTGCGATTGCCACATTTTACACTAATTTTAATTTTATTAACCTGGTAGTCAGCTGGTATGCCAGGCGCAATTTCGGACTGCTGGAACGAGTATTGACGCAATTACGGGTGGTGGTACACTATATCAGCCTGCTCCTATTTCCACTGCCATCCAGATTAAACTTAGATTATGGTTTTCCGGTATCGTCGAGCTTAACCCAACCGCTCACTACCCTGCTCTGCCTATTACTGCTTGCCGGTTTGATATTTGTTGCGGTTTATCTGGCTAAGAAAAAGCCATTACTCTCATTCGGCATTCTATGGCTACTGGTAAATCTGGTGACAGAATCCTCGATTATCGGACTGGAACTGGTCTATGAGCACCGCCTGTATCTACCCTCGGTGGGTTTTTGTCTCATTTTAAGCCTTGGGATTTGGGCACTGCTGGATAGGCTTTGTTCAAAAACAAGATTAATTTGGGCCACCGGCATTTGGGGATTAATCCTATGCTGCTTAACTGTGTTCACCCATCAGCGTGCTTTTGTCTGGAGAGAAGAGTTAACTCTATGGCAGGATGTGGTTAAAAAATCACCTGAAAAGTCAAGGCCGCACAGCAACCTGGCTTTTATATATAATAAACTGGGCCGTTATGATGCAGCGCTCACCCAGGCGCAACGGGCCTTGGAGCTAAATCCGAATTCGTATAGGGCGGCTAATAATTTGGGGGTGGCCTACTATCATAAGGGGATGTTCAGCGAAGCCCATGAGCAATTTCAAACCGTGCTTGCGCTAAACCCGCAATTTGCCGACGCAGTCAACAACCTGGGCTTGATTTATGGCGCTACCGGAAATTATCAGCAGGCTATGCAAATGTTTAAACGCACCCTGGACATGGAACCCAATAACGTGGGGGCGTATAACAACCTGGGGAATCTATACAGTAACCAGGGTAGATTTGATGAGGCTTGCGAACAATTCACAAAAGCCAAAAACTTACGTCCCGATGTAGCTGAAACATATAATAATCTGGGAGTAACCTATTATCGTAAACAGATGTATCCCGAAGCCCGGCAGTCCTATGAGCAGGCGCTGCAATTAAAACCCGGCTTCGTAGATGCTATTTTAAACCTGGGGGTGATTTATCATCAACTTGGGCATAAGGATAAAGCCAGGATCCAGTTTGATAGAACCTTAAAATTGGATCCTGACAACCTGGATGCACATATCAATCTGGGTGTACTATATGCTGAGGAGGGGAAGTTTGAAGAAGCCCTTGCTGAATATCAATTGGTTTTGAAAGTTGATCCGGATAATATAAACGCACTGGCTAATATGGCAGTTACGTATACCGCTCAGAAAAAAAGAATCAAAGCTATAAAATTATATCAAAAAGCGCTTGAAATTAACCCCAACATGCCGCTCTTGCATTACCAGTTGGGGGACTTATACGGGCGGCAAGGGAAGCATCTGGAGGCCATGAACGAATACGATCAAACTTTGCAATTAAATCCCGGTTTTGCTTTGGCCTATGCCAAAATAGGCTTCATCTACAGAGGATATGGGCAGTTTGAATCCGCCTTGGAATACTATCTGAAAGCGCTGGAGTTAACTTCCGACACCCAGCCGCGCCAGGAATTACAAAAAATAGTCCAACAACTCAAACGGACCATACAGGGGTCAATGACCCCCAGCCTGGATTAATCATAAAAAGCCGGAACGGTTACCGTCGCCACAGTAGAATCATCCAAAGTCCGACAGACTCCTAGAGCCGAGGCTTCATAAGGAAACTAATTAACACGAAGGCAGCAGCCGTCCCCAGAAGCTCTCCCCACGATCTAAGGCGGTAATCCCCAAAGCCGCAGCTATACTCTGCCCTACATCGGCCAAGCTATCACCTGTCCCCAAATCAATCCCCGCCTTAATTCCTGGCCCATATACCAAAAGCAAAGCATACTCGCGGGTGTGGTCAGTCCCGGGAAATGTAGGATCGCAACCATGATCACTGGTGATAATCAACAAATCCTGTTCTCCCAGAATATTTGTGAGCTTTGGCAGCCACGCATCAAATTCTTCCAACGCGCGCGCATAACCGACTACATCGTTGCGATGGCCGTACAGCATATCAAAATCTACCAGATTGGCGAAGATCAGGCCTGCCTTAGTATTTTTACATGCATCCAGCACCTTTTGCATTCCATCCTGGTTGCTCTTGGTGTGTCGGCTTTCGCTTATCCCCCGCTGCTTAAAAATATCTCCGATTTTGCCGATCCCTATCACCTTGATATGCGCCTTGCACAATCGATCAGGTAAGGTGTCACCGGGTGGAGGCAGGGCGAAATCCCTGCGTCCGGGGGTGCGTGTAAACGATCCCGCTTGCCCGCTAAAGGGCCGGGCGATGACTCTAAGTAAGTTGTGCGGTTTAACTAATAATTGGCGCGCTGTCCGGCAGATGCTATACAGCTCAGTTGGTGAAATTATATCCTCGTGAGCAGCGATTTGAAACACGCTGTCCGCTGAGGTATAAACAATGGGAGAGCCTGTTTTTAAGTGTTCTTCCCCCAACTCTTCAATGATCTCGGTGCCGGAGGCAGGAATATTACCCAGCACCGAGCGACCGATAGCCCGGCTAAAAGCTTCGATTACCTCTGCCGGAAAGCCATTTGGATAGGTAGGAAATGGTTGAGACTGTACCAAACCAGCCATTTCCCAATGACCTATATTGGTGTCCTTACCCCAGGAAGCCAGAGCCAACTTCCCATAGCAGCCCCCAGGGGTAGTTGTAGGCCTAATTCCCATAAAATCATCTATATTACCCAAACCCAAGGCAGCTAAATTCGGCAGTTGCAAGCCTCCCACTTTACGGGCTATATGCGCTAAAGTATGCGCACCGGCATCTCCATAAGCGGCTGCGTCAGGCAGCGCCCCTAATCCAAGGCTGTCCAATACGATAATTACTACCCGCTTAATCATTCATATCCCCTTACTATCTAATATCATTTTCTCTTTGAAATGGCACAGACACTTACTGGTAGCCGCAAGCTTCAGCTTGCGTACCAAGCGCAGGCTAAAGCCTGCGACTACCATATTTGTGCAGTTACAACAAGAAAACTATATAATTTGTCCAAGACTTTTGCCTTGGTTGGGTTTGACAAATCTAAATCATTATAGTAGCCTACAGGCTTGTAACCCGAAAAATTCGGGTCTTGTCCTGGGCAAATCTACATTTAGTTGAAAAATTATAAATTTATCAGCTTCCTGATCAGCCGCCTCGGGCAAATATAGCTTTATTGGACGTTGGCTAATGAACCTTATCTCACGGGGGATGTCTTGCAAACCCAGTCTGAATTTATGAATAGATCAGGTAAAGCAAGTCATATAACCTGAATTCTACCTATGCCTACTAAATTTTCCCATATTGATGATCAAGGCCGCTGCCGGATGGTGGATGTTACCCAAAAGCCGGTTAGTTTCCGGCAGGCGGAAGCGGCAGGAAAGATTTTTCTGGCTCCGGCTACAATAGAATTAATTCAGCAAGATAAAATAACCAAGGGAAATGTGCTGGAGGTTGCCCGTTTAGCTGGTATTCAAGCCGCCAAACAAACGCCTTACCTTATCCCCCTGTGTCACCCGATTCAGCCTACCCATATTCAACTGGAGCTAGAGATTAAAGCTGATGATGGCTATATTTGTATCCAGGCTCTAGTGAAATGTGCCGAGCGTACCGGGGTTGAAATGGAGGCACTAACCGCCGTTTCACTGGCAGCGCTCACTATTTATGATATGTGTAAGGCGGTGGACAAACAAATGCGTATAAGTGATATTCGACTACTTAAAAAAAGTAAGGCCAGCACCCCTGTTTGACTAACTGAACGCCCTATGAGTCTGTCGGACTTTGGGGTTCGTTAGCTTAAACAAGTGGGCCAAGCTATTTCTTAGCGCCATAGCGCACCAGCAATCTGGATATTTGAATATAATCGGCGCTTTTGGTTTTCATCCACAACTTGTCGGCAAACTCCAGGGCGCCCTTACCTTCCTGGGTTTTAGCATTAACCTCTGCCTTGGCGTTCAACAGAGCCGCCACAGTGTTCAGAGAGCCGCTGTATACCGCCGACATAATGGCCGTCCAGCCAAAGTCTGTTTTTACATTGACCCCCGCCCCGGACTCTATCAATGTTTTCACAACAGTTTCTGCTCCTGCTTTGGCCGCCAGCATCAGCACAGTTAACCCGTCTCGCCGCCTCTCATTGACATTTGCGCCTTTATCCAGCAACACATGTGCAATTGTAGGATATCCTTCCCTTATCGCCAGCATCAAAGCGGTTTCACCATTGTCATCCCTTTTTACATTTATCTTCGCACCGGCGTCCAACAGGATTTTCACTGTATCCAGTTGCCCCTTCTGCACCGCAAACATCAAGGGAGTCATCCCGGCCAGTCCCCCCTGCTCTACGCTTGCATTAACATCGGCTCCCGCCGCCAACAGGGTTTTAGCGACCTCAGGATACCTAGCGGCACTCATTAAGGCCGTCCGGCCATCCTTATCCTTTTCATTGACATCTGCACCTTCCTGCAATATGGTTTTTACCATATTGATGTTGCCGGTTTCCGCCGTCCGCGACAAGGCCGTGCCACAACCGGTTTGTATTACCAAAACCAGCCCAATAAAAATCGATATGATTCCATTAACAACCATTTAGCTCTCCCTTTTTTGCGGTATCCTACAAAGCGTGAACTTCCGGCATGTTTTCATACCAAATCAGCAAGGATAGTTTTGGTGGGATATTTGACTCTCACCCTGATCTATTCATAAACTCAGACTAGGAGCCTGTCGGACTTTGGATGATTCTACTGCGACAAGTGATAAACATATCCATTTTCCCGGTCATTTTCGTTAAATAGACATGCTATTCGCCTCAAATGATCGAAAAAGGGGACAGGTCCCCAATGGGCTATATTTCTCACTTGCCTCGCTACGAACCCCAAAGTCCGACAGACTCCCAGATTCGCAAGACATCCCTTGTGAGATAAGGTGCATGAGCCAACGTCCTGAAGAAACAGGCTGTGCCTGCCCGAATTTTTCGGGCTCACAGCTAAGATTTTTTTGTTTACTCCTTGGCTCCAGCCTGCTTAAGCAAGTTGACTATTTCGATGTGGCCTCCTCGCTCTGCCCACATCAGGGCTGTCTTGCCAAACCTGTCCTTGAAATTCACGTTTGCCCCTTGGTTCAGCAAGAATTTTACGGTGGCAGTATGACCATATTGCGCTGCATATGTCAAGGCTGTCTTTTTGTCATACTCACTTTTTGCATTCACATCAGCGCCAGCCGCTAACAATATAGGCACTTTTTTAGGGGAACCTTCCTGTGCTGCAATCATCAGGGCGGTAAGGCCGTACCTGTCTTTGGCATTAACATCAGCGCCCTCATTCAGTGAGGCTTGCATGATAGGTATATTGCCTTCAGCTGTGGCAGTCAATAGTTTTGAATTAATGTCTGCGTCCGCACTTCCATTATTCTTTAACAATGCAGCTGTTTCACTGTGGTCAGAAAGGGTTGCCAGTACCAAGGCTGTCTTGCCAAACCTGTCTTTAGCCTGCCCATCTGCACCTTTATCAAGCAAAAATTTCACAGTAGCAGTATGACCGTTTTGTGCTGCAGACATCAGGGTTGTTTTGCCGGCCCTGTCTTTCGAATTCACATCAGCGCCAGCCTCCAGCAATATTTTAACGATGTCGGTACGGCCGTTTTGTGCTGCAACCATCAAGACTGTCTGCCCTACATGCAGCGTGTTAATGAGTCCTTTACGTGCTGTCTGCGTTCGGATTCTTGTAGAACCTATCCCCCTCCTTGCATTTATATCAGCGCCATTCTCCAGCAATATTTGCACTGTGTTGGCGTTGCCTTCCCGTGCTGCGATCATCAAGGCTGTATAACCCTCCGCATCTTTCTTGTTTACATCAGCGCCATTCTCAATCAGGGTTGGTACTTTGCTGGTGTTGCCTTCCTGTGCCGCATCCATCAAGTTTGTCGGACCGCAGGCGGGAAGGGTAGTCAGCAGAGAAAACAAAAAAATATGATTTGTATGTTTCGCATATTTTATTACATAAAACCTTACAAGTTAATATTATCAGGTAGATGTGGTTTTGCTGGTAACAAGACCCGAATTCTCCGGGTTAAGGCGATTATGCGCCCTATTTAGTTTGTCGGGTAGGAACGTCTTTTGATTTGGCCGTGGTTTGTGAAAATGTCGCCCCGCCTGGTTTTTATTGAACTCTTTTGAGCCATAAGTTATACTGGGCAAAGCAAAGCCGGAAGGGCAAATCTGGATGAAATAATGCCGCTCAAGAAATACATGATTTGTAGGAAGCGCAGGGGTTTTTTATTGGAAAAGACCATAGCGCTTGTTTTTAGGAGGAACACCATAGTCAATTTCGCTTGTCCCCTCTTTGAGTCAGCACTACCACACATGAGTCGAAGCATCTGTTGATATTAATGCATCACGACAGAATTCTGCTATACAAGATGCTCAACTTCTCAATAGGTACCTTTTGCGCTTTTCTTTTTGGCGGCCTTCGCCTTGAGTTTGCGCTTGATGCTCGGTTTATCGTAGTGTGCTCGCTCTTTGAGCTCCCTAAGAATTCCAGTCTTTTCACATTGTTTCTTAAATCTCCTGAGAGCGCTTTCAAATGGTTCGTTTCCCCTTACTTTTACTTCTGGCAAATATTTCCCCTCCCTTTATTCCCAAAAAAATTGGGTCTTGTTGTGGGCGAATCGACATTTGATGGTCTCGTAAAAAGTCCCCACATGTCACCCTGAACGAAGTGAAGGACCTCGTATTATATTGAAAAAAATAGATTCTTCGCTTCGCTCAGAATGACAAAATTACGGTTTTAAGGCTTTTTACGACTCCATCACATTTAGTTCCTAATATAAACTTATGGGTATCTTGAACCCGAAAAATTCGGGCAGGCACAGCCCGTTTCTTCAGGACGTTGGCCCATAAACCTTATCTCACAAGATGTCTGGCGAATCTAGTCTGAGTTTATGAATAGATCAGGTGAAAAATTAGTACTTTTCTTCGAGAACAAGGAGACCTGTCCCCGGGGACCAGTCCCCAATGGGCTATATTTCTCACTTGATCAGCTAACGAAACCCAAAGTCCGATAAAGGATAAAAAGCGTGTAACAATTAGTAGCGACTTCGCCCACCGCCAGAACCACCGCTACGACCGCCGCCGAATCCACCGCCGCGACCTGCACCACGTCCGCCCCGACTGTCACTCTTTGTCTTTGGACGGGCCTCATTGACGCTAATATTTCTCCCACCAAGGTCAGTTTCGTTAAGCCCTTCAATGGCTTTTGATGCCTCTTCCTTTTCAGACATTTCTACGAAGCCAAAACCTTTGGAACGGCCGGTATCCCTATCCATAATAATCTTTGCAGAGTCGACTTCTCCATAAGCTTCGAAAGCGGCTTGTAGTTCGTTGTCTGTTACATCGTAACCAAGATTGCCAACATAAATTTGCATTTTCTCCATCTCTTTTCTTTCGCCATAATTCAGTGTTAAATCGAAGATATGCCCATGGCACTACGACATACCCCGATTGTGTCTTTTCTATGGCATACCGAACTTTGTTTTATTGTTGAGTATTATCATGTAAAATCGGTAGCCTTTTGACCATTATAACATTTTTTTAAGCTGTTGTTGTATTTAATTTTTGCAAGTCACAGATTTTTGCCCCCCGCCCCCGTACACTAACATTTCTTTTCTCCCTTTTTAGCCATCTTAGCGGCTTTTTTTTCCTTCATGGTTTTTGTGGGCGCCTTTTTAGTCGTTTTCTTAGTGTCTTGGCTTTTACTCATCATTTTGCTCCTTGAGATTGAGGATAATATGTCCGGGTAGTTATATGAACACAAGTGGGCAAGAGAGCTGAACAGATTCACTCAAACTTTTGCCAGCCTCAGACTTAACCAATTATTTTAGCATTCCCCCCCCCTTTTTAACCCGAAAAATTCGGGTCTTGTTATGGGCGAATCGATATTTAGTTGAAAATTATAAATTTATCAGCTTCCTATTCCTATCCCCTTGGGCAAACAAAGTTTTATTGGAGGTTGGATTATAAACCTTATCTCGCAAGGGATGTCTTGCAAACCCAGCCTGAATTTATGAATAGGTCGGGTTTAAATAAGCCCCGAGACGTACCTTTGTGGAAACTATCGAACTACACCTGATTTGTGACGGCTGTTTTGTTTTAAATTTCTCGGCGCACCGCTTGATTTTTTTGGGGTCGGCTTTGCTGCCGCTCCCACGGCGGTTTTTGCCTGTTCTGAATGGTATTCGTGCTCTATAACCTTTATTTTTAGCTTGGTGAGCTTCTCGATGGAACGAAGAAACTCGCGTTCATCTGCCGCGCAAAAAGAATATGCTGTGCCGTCCGCTCCTGCACGCGCCGTCCGACCGATACGGTGAACATAATTCTCAGGCTCATTGGGTAGGTCATAATTTATAACATGAGATATGTCTTCGATGTCAATACCCCGCGCCGCAATATCAGTGGCGACTAATACCTGCGAGCGGCCTGATTTAAAATCATTCAGGGCCTTGGTGCGCTGATTCTGCGACTTATTGCCATGAATGGCAACAGCCTGGATATTGTTCTTGGTAAGCATCAACGTGACCCTGTTCGCACGATGCTTCGTGCGGGTAAAAACTAAAACGCATGTCAGGTGCGCCTGTTTGAGAAGCCCCAGCAACAGGGTGTTCTTGTTGTTCTGGTCCACGAAAAAAACACGTTGTTCGACCCTAACCACGGTGGTCGCCTGTGGAGCCGCCTCGACCCGCACGGGATTAGTGAGAAGTT
This sequence comes from bacterium, assembly GCA_024277605.1. Taxonomy (GTDB): domain Bacteria; phylum SZUA-182; class SZUA-182; order SZUA-191; family JAJRXT01; genus JAJRUS01. Next base: position 1,714 of record JAJRUU010000062.1, on the reverse strand, counting down.
TTTTGGTAAGCGCACTTATCTGCGGCGACATGGTGGCCGAGAAGAAAAGTGATTGACGTTTACGTGGCAGTTCCGAGACGATCTTGTGCACGTCGTTTATGAAACCCATGTCAAGCATCCTGTCGGCCTCGTCAAGCACGAAGAACTCAACATTCCTCAGTTTTATGTAACCCTGATTTATTAGATCGAGCAGCCGCCCGGGTGTGGCGACAAGGATGTCAACGCCCCGGGAGAGGGCTTTGACCTGCGGCTCTTGACTGACGCCACCGAATATGACTGTGTGCCTAAATCGGAGGAAATGACCATATGTGGCAAAACTCTGATTTATCTGTGCTGCAAGTTCCCGAGTGGGTGCGAGCACAAGTACACGCGGAGATCCCTTAAAAGGAATTTTGTGATCTATAGACATTCTTTGCAGTATGGGCAATACGAAGGCAGCGGTCTTGCCCGTGCCCGTCTGGGCAATACCTATCAGGTCATTACCCTGCAACAGAGATGGTATGGCCTGTATCTGTATCGGCGTGGGGGTAGTATATTCTTCTTTGGTCAGCGCTTGTTGAAGCGGTTCTATGATATTTAGGTTTTTAAATGACATCTTCACCTTTTAATGTAAGTTGCTTTTGGTCAATTGCTCCTGAAACAATGGATATAGAAACCTGTCGGACTTTGGATGATTCTACTGCGGCAAGTGATAAACATATCCATTTTCCAGTTCATTTTCGTTAAGGGGACAGGTCCCCGGGGACATGTCCCCAGTGGGCTATATTTCTCACTTGATCAGCTAACGAACCCCAAAGCCCGACAGACTCCCAGCAATAAGTCCCGTTATCGCTTGATCTGTTGAACGGCCTACAAACTACTAGCTGTTTCGAATTTCTAAGTTTTCTACAGCAAAATTTGATGGTCTCGTAAAAAGTCAGAAAACACAGGTTATTGTCATTCCCGTGTAAACGGGAATCCAGTATTTTCCGATAGTTAAAATCAGGATGGATTCCCGCTTTCGCGGGAATGACGACTTTTTACGAGACCATCAGATTTGTAATTAAATTGAACCTTGAGAGGAAGCATTTAACCTGATCTAATTATAAACTTATACTAGCGGCATGTCAATGCTGATTTGCCCTTAATCGTGGACAGTTTTGGCTGATTGTTAATGTAAACCATTGTATCAATACCATTTATTAATAACTTCCACGATTTGTTTTGCTTGTTTTGCGCTTCCGATATTGAATTTGCTCTGCTGGCGATATTCACCATTGATTTTATTGTAACGCCTTATGGAAATTTTCTGAGGGCCATATTCCTTAGTTTTTCGGTCTAAATCCTGATAAAGGAACATAATGGTAGTCCAAGCTCCCTTAGTCAGGATTTCCTTGTTCAGTTCCTTAACCAGGATCTCTCCGTTATCTTCGTAATTCATTGTAAGTTCGTAGACTGTTTCCGCCATAATGATGTTCTCCTTTTAATTAATGTCCAGTGAAACTCAATGCTTGTGTTAAGTTACTGCTTCCCCTTTGTATTGCTTAATCTGCGCTTTTATAACCGTAACTCTTAAGTATCCCTTCAGTACCTTTATAGTCACAGTCCAATATTTTTTTTCACTACTGTCCGGTAAAAAAATTTTAATGGTACAAAAACATTAGGTATATCAGGATGATTGACCCCAAAAAAGACTTTTTCGATTTCAATTTGCTCTGGGATTTATGCCATGATC
>JAJRUU010000061.1 GCA_024277605.1 bacterium | reverse complement strand
TCTCATTATGTCGCCAGCCCTTTATCTATCGAAATTTGGCAGGCGGATTCCCTGGGTGGTCACTTTTCATGCACCGAGCTTCCAGGAAATAAAGGTTCAACATTCAACCGAAATAACTGCTGATATTAAACAAAGTTTAAGTCAAAACTTAATGATTAGAGTTTTGGTGAGATTGGTTCGGCTGCTAAATAAATCCAGCCTTAAAAAGGCAAAAAAGGTCATTTCTTTAAGCCGATACAGTAATCAGCTATTAAGAGAATACTTTAACATTAATGGAAACCAGGTAAGTTTGATTCCGGGGGGTGTCGATCTGGATATTTATAAATATACGGAAGACAAACAAGCGGCAAAACATAAGGCCGGATTATCTCAGGGTGCATTTATTATGCTGACCATCAGGCGGCTGGAACCGCGAATGGGCATCCAGAATGTAATAAAAGCACTTCCCGAAATCAAAAAACATTTCCCCCACATACTTCTGGTTATCGCAGGTACAGGTTCTATCCGCACAAAACTGGAGAAACTGGCCGGAGAGCTGAAAGTAGCTGATCAGGTTATGTTTACAGGCTATCGATCAGAGAAGCAAAAAGTAGTCTTTTACCAGGCTGCCGACATTTTTATTATGCCAACCCTGGCTTTAGAGGGATTCGGCTTGTCAACTCTGGAGGCAATGGCATCGGGTACGCCGGTGTTGGCTACACCTGTAGGCAGTAACAAAGAAATAATAGGGAAATTAAATCCCCAGCTTCTTTTTAGAGATACACAACCGCAGGCCATGGCTGATTTGATTATAAAGATGCTGGGCACGCGCGAGAATCTTAGAGAAATTGGGCGGGATTGCCGCAAATTTGTTTTGGAAAACTATAGCTGGGATAAGACCGCCGAGATGACGGAGAATTTGTACAAGGAAGTCATTTCAAAAAACAGACAGTATATATGCCAATAAATTTTATCAGCACAAAATAAAGGGTGCGCCACAAATGCTGAAGCTTATATATATTGTAGGACATGAGCGAAGTGGCTCTACCCTTTTAGATATTTTGTTGGGAAGCCATCCTGAAATAGTAAGTGTGGGGGAGTTGTGCACCTTTTATAGATATGGCGATATAAAGGAGAAGAGATGTTCCTGTGGCGAGAAGGTGGTGGATTGTTCTTTTTGGAACGATGTTAAAAAAAACTTTATAAAGCGCATGGGAAAAGATGATTTTGTTAAGCAAATTAAGAGCCAGGATTATTTAGAGAAAAAGCATAACGTGCCAAGGTTGTTTCTTAGTCTTTTGTTGGGCAAGAAGCTTAAGCAATATTTAAATATAGTAAGCTCTTTGTATGAGTCAATAGCAGCTGTAAGCGGCGAACAAATTATTGTTGATTCTTCCAAAAGCAGATTAAGGGCTTACTGGATGAGTGGACTCAGCAGGAGAAAAAAGGTCGATATATACATAATACATCTTATCAGAGACGGCAGAGGGGTCATATGGTCACATAAGAAACTGTATAAAAATCTGCGCAAAAAGGGAATTAACAAGCTGGGGTTTATTGTCAAAGAGTCGACCTGGTTTGTTACCTTGAGGTGGCTTAGAGTTAATATTTTGTCTAAGTCTACAAGCAGAAAATACAAGAGTGATAGGGCTATATATATGCGGTATGAAGATTTGGTTCAGAATCCCATAAAGGAAATTGAGCGCTGATCAAAAATTGTAGGTTTTGACGTATTGCCCATAAAAAACATGTTGCTTGAGAACAGCCCATTGTCTGTTGCCCACGTGATTGGTGGGAATAGAATTCGTATGTCTCAAGGTATAGTTCTTAAACCGGATTATGAGTGGAAGGAAAAATTGCCGGATATTGCTAAGCAGGTTTTTTGGGTTCTGGCGGGATGGTATGCCAAGAAACATGGGTATCAAAAATTATCGCACAGCCTTGCTGATCCGGCAAAATAAATAGCATAAGGCAGTATAACACTTATGCTATTTGCCTTAGTTTCATGTTTGGGGTAAGTAACCCGAAAAATTCGGGCAGGCACAACCTGTTTCTCAAGGAGGTTGGCTCATAAAGCTTATCTCACAAGGGGGGTCTGGCAAACCCAGTCTGAATTTATGAATAGATCAGGTCAAAAAGGGTTTTAAGTAATGCAAAGAATATTATCGCTAAATAATAACTTCTGTGCCATTAACCTGAAGTCATTAGTAATTCTTTCAGTTTCATTGACCTTTGGGTACCTCATTTTGGACGCTAATATATTATTTATTCTCTTTTTTGTGGTCCTGTTGATCGGCTGCTATTTTTTTATTCACGAAAGTAACTATATTTACATGATTTTTCTTTTGCCATTGGAACATTTAATCATATTTGAGACTGATTTTGCCGATTTGAGGCTAGTACAGATTGTGTTTGTTATCGTTTTAATCTCGCTGGCGTGTAAGAGGTATGTTTTTCATCAGGGGATAAAATTTTTTAAAAAAACCAGCTTAGATTTGCCTTTATGGTTGATGTTGGTTGCCTATATGGTTTCCTCGATCTTTTCTGCTTATTTGATGCAGGGGATTAGAGAAATTCTTCAGCTTATTTACTTAATTTGTTTGTTTAAATTCTTCGCCTCCGTTTTAGATTCTAAGGAAAAACTGGAGAAGACATTAAAAATATTTATGTTCGGAGTGTTTTTGATAAGCATAAACATTTTTTCTCAAAGGTTTATAGGCACATCAATAATTCCGTGTATAAGAATTCTTCCCACAGGCATGGTGAACCTTTCCTTTGATACGGCAGTGGGACTGACGAACTTATTTGTTGCCCCAAATATCAGTTATATGTCGGCAGGTAGTTTAGGGTATGGGCGGCCTGGGATTGCCTTGCTTTCCGTCATGGCGTTTTTTCTGGCCTTCGGTTTTTTTCGAAAGGCAAGTTATTCCCTGGGAAGAAGGGTGTTATGGGGAGTGTTGGCGGGAGTATTTTTAGGCTCACTGGTGTTTAGCTACTCCAGGGCCGGGATATTAGCGATGCTTGTCGGGATTATGCTGCTAATATTAAAGAAAAAAAGATTTCTGGAGTTTGCGATGCTGGCATTTGTTTTTTTGTATGTTTTTGTGCTGCCCACGGCGACACATTATCGTTTCCTGGAGAGTTTTGCCGTGGAGGAAGGCTCGTTCAAGAGCCACCTTACTTCCTGGGAGACATGTATGGATATGTTTCAGGAAAGGCCTTTGATGGGCTTTGGACCCGGTTCGTATGCCCAAATAGGTAACATATATAGCATATTTTGGAATGACGTTAATGATCCGCATAGCTTTATTTTTCTCACCATGGCCGAACTGGGAATTATCGGATTGTTGCCCCTGGGTTGGTTTACGGCTTCCATTTTCAAAATATGCGGCAAGCAGTTTTGGCGGCAGAAATATTCTGCAGGGGAAAGCGATATGAAGACAGAGCTGTTTGTTGTGCTGGTGGCCTGTTTTATTTTAGCGACGACGACCCCTGTTTTTCAGACTGGTTATTATTGGGGGTTTATGGGAATCACTTATGCGGCTTTTATTTCAGTGAGAAACGATGAAAACGATTTTTCAAAAGCTTAAATTGCAGGATTATCATAAGTGGATTTTAGGGATTGTGGTGTTGGCGCTACTTGTTAGAATCATGTTCTATCTGTTTGTCTATTTACCGTTAGAGCAGGATTTTAAATGGTATCTGGATGATAATTATGATCGGGTGGCCACGAACTTACTGGCTGGCCATGGATATGTCAGCCATCCCGGGGGGGATCCAGAGGTCTATCGTCAGCCGATGTATGTTTTGTTTCTAGCTGGGATATATGCGTTGCTGGGTGAAGAAAGGTGGATATTAACCGTGATTCAGACGTTATTACAGGGATTGACTTGTGGGGTCATCTTTATAATTGCCAATGAGACCTTTCAGAATAAAACTATAGGTCTTCTCTCTGCCTTGGGATTTGCGCTTTATCCCCAACCCATGTTGTATGTCGGCAGGCCTTTTACCGAAGGGATCTATATCCCGATGATGGCTGTGTTCGGGCTTTGGTATATCAGGCTTTTTCGGGAACTTTCGATGAAAAATGCTGTCTGGAGCGGAGTATCGCTGGGGATTCTTAACTTGATCAGCTCTACCATGCTGCCATTTTTTGTTTTTATGTTTCTGGGATTACTCGCCCATTATGCAAGCTGTAAGCGGGAGGTTGTGCGCAAATGGGCGCTGATGACCTGCGTGATGCTGCTGGTCATGTCTCCCTGGCTTATCCGTAATCAGCTTGTTCTGAAAAGTTCCAGCTCGACGGCAGCGCAATTCAGCAAAGCAGTTCTCTATAATACTTTGATGAAACCGGCATCTTTTGTCCTGGTGGATCAGCAGGAAGAACGGCTGCGGGTGGCTGGTGAGATTGAAGCCATGGGCTTGGATAGAAAAATAGGAGTTAATGACAGTCGTGTTTTTAAGCTGGCCTTGCTTCAGCTTAAGCAAAACCTGCCCAGATTTATGCGAAGAATGTTTTTTGAATCGCTTTCTTTCTGGTACCTGGGCTGTTCGGTAACTACCAGTCTAATTAACCTGGCGGTACATCTGCCGTTATTAATTCTGGGTATTAGCGGGATGTATCTGGCGCACAAAAGACACATCCTGGTTCTGCCGTTTTTCCTGCTTATCTTCTATTTTAACCTCATTCATAGTTTCATGGCGGCCGGAGCCAGATTGGCTTTTCCGATTATGCCATATCTAATCATTTTTTCAAGCTATACGATCTATACTCTTTATATAAAATATTCAGAAAACAATGAGTTATATAAGCCCAACAGGGAGAAGGTGGTTTTATGCGGGCCATAATTTTAGCTGGAGGAAAGGGAACTAGATTGCTGCCTTACACCATGGTTTTTCCTAAACCGCTAATGCCGATAAATGGTATTCCAATTCTGGAGGTGGTGGTGCGGCAGTTAAAAAGATTTGGCTTTGATCATAT
>JAJRUU010000060.1 GCA_024277605.1 bacterium | reverse complement strand
TTATTCGATTTCCTACAGCAACATGAACAAGAAATACTGGTGTGCTGGCTGGAGAAAATGCGCCAGTTTAATGCAGATGCCGGATCGGCTGAATCACGACCCTCTTCTAATGATTTAAGCGAGCTTTATTATCCGGGAATACTAAAAAGTATTTTTAACTCACTGGATGAACAGATTTTAAAAGGAGTAAAGCAAGCGGTCAAAAGTGAAAAAGTGGTTGGCAGTTCCTATCAAAATCTTGTTAAAGGGTATATCGTTTTTCGGGACGTAATAGTTGATAAACTTAACGCCCATAAAGAAAGTTCTTTAAAAGAACAGGAACAAGTAGATCAATTTATTAGTCTTATCCGCCAGACAATTGATCGGCAAGTGTCTAAAATAGGCGAATTCTACATTCAAGTATTCCTCGAAGAGATTACCGACTTTCATCTAAAACAGCAAAGCCTTTCCTGTCGCATACCGGAAATAATCTATAGCTACTCACCTGAGCAGGGATTTACCTTTGTGAGCCATGCCACAGAGAAACTGTTAGGGATTCATCCGGAAAAATTTCATCACAAAGACTTTCAAGTTTGGTCGTAGTATATCCACCCTCAAGACCGGGAAGAAGCGCTTAATAATTTCAGAAAACAAATAGAGAATAAAAGTGAAGCAGAGCATGAATACCGGATGTTGTGTCAGCGCAACAATGATGTAATCAATGTAGTCAATCGTTCAGCGGCTATTTCTGATAATAATGATAATTTAATCAGTATTGACGGTATTATTATAGACATTACTCATATGAAGAAAATGGAGCGCCAATTGCGCATGAGAAATAAGCAATTGGAGCTTATGGGCAGCGAATTACGCAAGGCCAATCAAAGATTGATGGAGATTGACCAGCGGAAATCTGAGTTAGTAAATATCGTAGCTCATGATCTGAGGAATCCTTTGAATTCAATTCGGATGTTTATCGAGTTACTGTTAAAATACGAGAATAGCCCGCTTGAGAATGAGGAGTTTCTGCATAAAATTGAGCAGGAAAGCTTGAGATTAATTAACCTGATTGATAACTTTTTGGATATTGAGAAGATAGAAACCGGGAGGATGCGCTATAGGCATCAATCGGTGGAATTAGCCGACCTTATTGAGCATTTTGTCTCCATATACCACTGGGAAGCAGAGAAAAAGGGGATTACTCTAACCAAAGATAGCCTCGTGCCCATCCCGGAAGTAATCGGTGATAAAAACCGCATCAGTCAAGTTTTATCAAATCTATTGGCTAATGCTGTCAGATATACTAACGAAGGGGGAAGCATTAACATCAGGGTAAGAACTGTAGCGGGAACCAGAATGTCCGAACGCTTTCAGCCGCCCTCTCCGGAAAAACCGCATAAGCACGTTAAGATATCGATTAAAGATACTGGGCCTGGGATTAATCGTGAATTTCACAAACATATTTTCGAGAAATTCTATCAACTGTCTTCACCGGCGATCAAGAATAATACGGGAACAGGTTTGGGGTTGGCTATTGTAAAGGAAATTGTAGAACACCACCGCGGCCGGGTGTGGGTTGAATCGGAGGAAGGCAAAGGGGCCACTTTCTTTTTCACATTACCTATAAAAAATGTTTGATATACTTTTTAAACACACCCTAAAGCCGGTGTGCCTGCTTTTGTTATTTGAAACATGGAGTTGTGGTGGGGCTGATACTAGAGTTATCCGGCGTAACCATGAAAGCTTCACTCTGGCAACTATGGAGGAAGAAAAAAAAGAGACGGCTACTTTAGAAAAATTAGTGATGGAGACCATCAAAAAGAAATTAATCCAAAAAGGCTATACATATAAGCAACCTGACGAACATTCAGATATGAAAGTGGTAACTAAATGTCAGACTAAGCTTGAGGAGAACTTCTATATCAGGTTAGACGTAGATTTGGATGTTTATGAAACTTATACTAACAAAACATTGTGGAGTGTTTCCGCTTCAAACATGGTGCGATCCCAAAATGTTGCCGCTGAAATCATAGAACCAATTGTCAGACAACTGACCATACAGATTCCTTATTCTGCCAGCGTGGGAGGGGTTGGGGTTGTCCTCGGCCGCGATTTGAAGATTAGAGATTTCTCGCCTAGCTCACCCGCCAGGGATGCCGGCTTAAAAGTGAATGATTTAATTGTTAAGGTAGATAGGAAACGAATCAGGGAACTTGATATGTGCCAGACTATGCTTAAGGGGGAAGTTGATGCTCCAGTTGAGCTTTGTGTTAAAAGGGGTGATCAGGAACTCAACTTCACCGTTAATCGGATTCCTTTAAGCCAGATGTATGAAAAGAATAATACGGTTAAAAAGTTGCGCAATAAAAACTTAGAAGAAGATTTTAGAAGGAGAATATTGCAGCAACCCTAACCCGATATATTCATGAATTCAGCCTAGGTTTGCAAGACATCCCTTGCGAGATAAGGCTTATGAGCCAACGTCCTGAAGAAACAGGCTGTGCCTGCCCGAATTTTTGCCAATCTTTGTATGATACAGGTATATAATTCCACGATGTATTTCTACTTGACATACTTTCGATACGATCCTGTACCAAAATTTATTCAAGCTGATTGATGTTCCCTCGGTTTTAAGTTATCATAAAATTATGCATAAACAGAGTCAACCTTCCATACCCAATTTTACTTCAAGGCTTATAGGGGATAGCTTATACCAAGTTGCATTCAAAATGATACTAATTTCTCACTCGGGTAGGTCGGCCTTTAGGCCGACCAAAGAGCGGAGGGCTAAAGTCCTCCCTACCCATTTAGTATATGTTTGATTGCAACTTGGTATTAGAAGAATTTTTATCGCCTGTAATGGAGAAGTTTGAGCTGGGTGAGAGAAGGATAAGTCTTAGCGGCCTATGGGGCCCAGCTCGAGCATTTGTGCTGGCGGCCATACAGGCTCAATTGGCTGGGCCTTTATTGGTGATTAGTTCCAGCACGCCTGAGGCTGAGGCCTTGGCTTGTGACCTGGAATTTTTCTGTGGCATGCTGCATGATAAAAAGTCATCGGGGTCTCCAGCCGTTTCTTTTTTCCCTGCGTGGGAAATCCTGCCGTATGAATCTATCTCCCCCTCGGCAGAAATTACAGCCCAGCGGATAAATACGCTGCACCGGTTGTTTTATGGCGAGCAGCTGATAGTAGTAACTACCATCGCTGCGGTAATGCAGCGTTTGATGCCTAAAGCCGCTTTGGATCAGATTACTGATTTAGTTGGGGTGGGGGAGACTATCAACCGGGATCAGCTACTTAGTCGTTTGATTCAGGGCGGCTATCAGTTGGCGGATATGGTGGAAAACCGCGGGGAGTATAGCTTAAGAGGCGGTATTTTGGATTTTTTCGGTCCGGCAAATGAATACCCTGTGCGGGTTGAGTTCTTCGGAGATGAAATAGAATCCATACGTTATTTCGATTACGAGAGCCAGCGCTCAATCGAATTTATCGAAGAGGCCTTAATCCTGCCCAGCCGGGAAGTTTTGCTTACTTCAGAGAACATATCACGGCTTAAAAAACGACTTGAAAATTCAAAGCCTGACCCTTGCGGGAGATATCAGGAGTTATTACAGCAACTGTCGTTATCAAAACCATTTCCCGGAATAGAGAATTACCTGTGCTATATTTGTCCCGAAACCGACAGTATGTTTGATTATCTTTCCCAGGATACACTGCTGGTATTGGATGAATATACGTATCTAGAACAGCGGGCGGAAGAATGGGAAGCCCAAATAAACACCGAATATGAACAGGCGGGCGCTAAATTATATCCCTCCCCTCCCCCCCCGGAAAGCGCTTACATGTCATTTAAAAAATTACACCAAAAATTTCAGCCGCATAACATCATTCAATTAGATTCATTGAAACTAAAATCAAGCGGTGCGCACATTACTAAACTGGAAATGGAGGCCAAGTCCGGCAGCGCCCTCAGAATTACCTTGCAGGCCAAACAGGGTGAGCAAGGTTACCTGGCGCGATTGGCTGATGAGCTTAAAGGCTGGCAGCAGCAAGGCGGGCATATTTGGCTGGTGTGTCACAATTTAGGTCAGGCCGAGAGATTGCAGGAAATATTAATGGAATATGAAATAGCTACCCGGATAATCGATCCTGCCGCTACAGAGCAGCAAGTTCCTCAATCAGCAGCAGTCACTTCAATCTGGGTGGGGAAACTGAGCGCTGGCTTTTATTTGCCAAGCTTAAAGCTTAGAATAATTACCGAGGTTGAGATATTTGGTGAGTCCAAGAAGTTAAAACCGCGTTCGCATTATAAGAGCACTCGCTTCCTTTCCAGCTTGAGTGATCTTAAGGTAGATGATTATGTGATTCATGTGGATCATGGTATCGGTTTGTATCGAGGATTAAGTAAATTAGAGGTGGATGATCGTATACGGGATTTTATGCTCTTAGAGTATGCCGATGGGGATAAACTCTATTTGCCTTTGGATCGCTTACATTTGGCGCAGAAGTATATGGGTGGCGGCGACCAGTTGCAGCTTAATAAACTGGGAGCGCAGAATTGGGGTAAGCTCAAGAAGCGGGTTAAGGCCTCTATCATGGAAATGGCTCAGGAATTGCTCAAGCTGTACGCCTCGCGGCAGTTGGTGGATGGACATGCGTTTACGGCTGATAACAACTGGCAGCGGGAGTTCGAGGCCGGTTTTGAATATGAGGAGACAACGGATCAACTGCGGGCCATTGAGGATGTAAAACGGGATATGGAGGCCCAGCGTCCCATGGATCGCCTGATCTGTGGAGATGTGGGCTATGGTAAGACGGAGGTGGCGCTACGGGCGGCATTTAAAGCGGTTATTGGCGGCAAACAGGTGGCCGTGTTAGTACCGACTACAGTGTTGGCCCAGCAGCATTATCAGACCTTTTCGCAACGGCTGGCAGCCTTCCCGGTGAAGGTAGAGATGCTCAGCCGCTTTAAAAGCGCCAAAGAACGGGCACAGACGGTGGCCGGGTTGGAGCAGGGTTCGGTGGATATTGTGATCGGCACCCACCGGCTGTTGCAGAAGGACATAACGTTTAATGAGCTGGGGTTGGTGGTGATTGACGAGGAACAGCATTTTGGGGTGGCCCATAAGGAGAAACTCAAAGAGCTACGGAATAAAGTAGATGTGATAACCTTAACCGCTACCCCTATCCCGCGGACGCTGCACATGGCGCTCTTGGGGACGCGGGATATGAGTATCATCGATACTCCGCCTGAGGACAGATTGGATATACACACTGAGGTGCTCGCCTTTGATGAACAGGTGATTCGGGAGGCGATTCAGCGAGAGATGGCGCGTGGGGGCCAGGTCTTTTTTGTGCATAACTGGGTGGAGAGCATAGAGCGCCAGGCAGAATTATTGCGCCGCCTGGTGCCCGAGGCTCGTTTTGTGGTTGGCCATGGACAGATGCGGGAGCGGGTGCTGGAGGAGGTTATGTTGCGCTTTATGCAGCGCGATTATGATGTGCTGGTGTGTACCACAATCATAGAGTCGGGGCTGGATGTCTCAAATGCCAATACTATCATTATCGACCGTGCCGATCGTTTTGGCCTGGCCCAGTTATATCAATTGCGGGGCAGGGTGGGGCGTTCGCATCACCGAGCTTACGCTTATCTATTGATTCCGCCGGGCAAAACATTGAGCGATACAGCGCATAAACGCCTACAAGCGATCAAGGAACTATCCCAGCTGGGAGCCGGATTCAGGTTGGCCGCCCATGATCTGGAGATCAGAGGGGCTGGAAATATTTTGGGTTCAGAACAGCACGGCCAAATAGCCAGTGTCGGCTTTGATCTTTATTGCCAGCTGATGGAGGAGGCGGTGAATGAGCTTAAAGGACAACCCCAGCCGGAGAGGATAGAACCACAGATTGAGCTGGGGTTACATACCCGTATTCCTGAAGACTACCTGCCTGATATAAATCAACGACTGAACATGTATCAAAAACTGGCGCAGGCTACCGAGGCCTCACAATTGGAATTATATCGCCGGGAAATGCAAGACCGCTATGGGCGCCTGCCTCAATCGGTGGAACTGTTGCTGCAGGTTATGGGATTGCGGCTCTATGCTCAAGCGTTGTATATCACCAAAATACAGCGGCAGGGAAATCAAGTCAGGCTCAACTTCAGCCCCTCTACACCACTCTCAGTGGATAAGGTAATCGGTCTCGCACAGGGTAAGCATTCCAGAATAAAGCTTATCCAGGAAAATAACCTGCTATTTAAGCTTAAATCGGTGGAGGAAGCCGAGATATGCCCCCAGCTTGAGCAGTTGCTTGAGCCATTGGTTGCTGAAGATAAATCAACTAATAATTAACGATTATTCCCCCTTGTTACTGAGGGATTACCCCCCCCCCTACATTTTTTACTACCCACATTAATTCCCAAGTACGCTAAAACCGGATGAACCATTTTTTGGGCTAGCTGATTTAAAATTGGCCACTATACCGGGATTTTGAGTCTCGTCTCCAAGCCCGAAAAATTAGGGTCTTGTTATGGGCGAATCGATAATTACTTGAAATTATAGGTTTGTCAGCTTTGTAAACGGCGGGCGAAAAATGTACCAGATGGCGGTTGAAAAGTGTACCACCTTGGTGATTAATATAGCCCCCATCCTGGGAGCTTGTCAAGGAATTTACAAAAATTAAATTAATGCGTCATTTGCCTTTATGGCGATTTT
>JAJRUU010000059.1 GCA_024277605.1 bacterium | reverse complement strand
GGTTATTTATCTCCCCAAAGCTGGCCGTTGTTTTTCCAATTTTGCCGAGTGGGGCAAATTGCTTAGGCTGGCTCTAAAAAATAACTTCTTACGAAATGCCGAAGAAATTAAGGGGGCCTGCAGTGCTTTTTTAAACTATTTCAGTTGGCAAAAAATAATGGAAGACATCAATATTCGGCATTTCATTACTCGTTGCGATTTTGGGGTGGGCCACATAGGACGGAACCTGGCCCTGAACCAGGCCGGCATACAAACATGGTATTATACAGACTCGGCAAACAGCAGTTGCAGCTTTAAAACGGAAGACAACTCTGTGCGACACCCTTTTTGGGCATACTTGTATTATGATCACTTTGTCACTTGGAGTGAGTTTTTGTCTCAATACCATAAGGAACATCCCGGGTCATTCAAAAAAACTCATATAGTGGGGTGTCTGTGGGCCGGACACATTCAGGAGAAAGTGCAAGCCAGAAAACGCACCGCCAATCAGCTTTTCAAAAACTTAGAAAATAGTTTTGTGCTGGCGGTGTTTGACAGCACTTATTCCAGAAATGGAATTACTTCCTATGCCGAAGGTCTCGCCTTTGCGGAACATGTTCTAAGACTGGTCGATGCCTGGACTGATGTACAGATTTTTTTAAAAGAGAAAAAAGCCCGGAGTATCCATCACATCCTAGACCCCGATCTCGGGCCTAAATTGCTGGATTTATACAAAAAGATGGATAGCCACCCTAGAATAACCCTTTGCTCTGACCAGACAGATGCTTCAGAGCTTATTTCCATTTCCGATATGGCAGTTTCTTTTCCTTTCACGTCAACAACTTTTGATGCTCTAAGCGTGAATAAACCGGCCATATGGCATGATCCTATGGGTTATTACCGGGACACAGTTTATGGTAATGCAGGGGGAGTGACCACTCATAACTACGACGAGCTGAAAACAAAAGTTTTGGAAATAAAAAACACGAAACCGGGAATGTATAAAAATCCCATCCCGGTGGGTTCACCCCTTATGGATCCCTATCGGGATGGTAAAGCGATTGATAGGTTCAGGGAACTCCTCATGTCGAGTTGACTTTAAAACAATGCAAAAAAAACATCTTATAATCGGCGCCAGCGGGATGCTGGGATATATATTGGCAATTAAGCTCTCTCAGAATTCTCTGAATGAGGTAGTGGGAACCTGGCGGAGTTTTGAACTTAAAGGCAAAGGGTTTATGACTGCCTGCCTGGATCTTGCTGAATGGAGTGTCGGCGATTTAGTAAGGGAATTTAAACCGGATGTCGTATATCATCTTGCCTACGAAACAAGTGTTGATCTTTGCGAAAAATATCCGGAACGTGTCTATTTGCCCGTTGAGATAGGACTGTTTTCCTTAATTGACGCCTGTAACGATGTGGGGAGTAAATTGGTTTTTATCTCTTCCGACGGGATATTCGGCAGGGATGAGGGGAAGCATTATGAGGCTACCTTGCCCACTCCCATTAATGTATATGGTCGGGCTAAGGTTATGTCTGAGGGGTTGATTCGCGCGATGAGCCGTAAGTGGGTAATTGTCCGCTGTTGCCCCATCGGTCATCATCCTTTACGTAAAAAAGGGTTAATTTCGTGGGCAGAACAGCAAATTCAACAAAGACAAGTCATGACAGGCTGGACGGATTGCCAGTTTAGTCCTTTGACAGCTAATACTATATCGGATAAATTGATACAATTACAGGATATAGAGAATAGAATAATTCATCTTCACAGCTATCCAGGAATCACCAAGTATGATTTCTTGTGTAAGCTGCTGGAAATATTTGGAGCATCCTCTAGCCTGGTAAGACCTGGAAAGATGGCAGAGGCCAGCCTGAGCGTTTCTCGACCCAAAAGTCAAGTTTTACATTCAAACGGGGTGGCAAAAATAGAAACGGCGGTACCGATAGGACAAGAGTTTGCCATTCTGAAAGCTGAAATCCTGGCTCAAAGAAAGAACGTCACCTAACCTGACCTATTCATAAACTCAGACTAGATTTGCCAGACCCCTTGCGAGATAAGGTTTATGAGCCAACGTCCAATAAAGCTTTGTTTGCCCAAGGCGGCGGGAACAGGAAGCTGATAAATTTATAATTTTCAACTAAATGTTGATTCGCCCATAACAATACCCGAATTTTTCGGGCTAACAAGCCCCCTATTTTTTTATAAATGAAAAAAATAATCTTAACCAACAGAATAAGCTGGCTTGAGTCTAATTGGACTTGGTCTGAAGATCAGCCGTTATCTTGTTTTATCCCCAAGGATACCCGCCAAACTGAAGAGGTGGCCCAATTCCTTAAGGACCGCCCTGACGTATCTTGGATTGATCATGACCAACTGTTTCAGCAAAAGCGTGATAACTTTGAACAGGATTATGTTAAATTCATGGCACAAGTGAATATTAACAACCATTCCTTTGTTTGGTGGACCATGAACTTTACCACTAAAAATCCTTTGTCAACTGATATTATCTTTAAAGTGTTCTGTTTCTTTTGCGTAGTGGGCCTGGCTGATGAGTTGGATGGAGACTTGTTGGTGATTACAGAAGACCTTCGTCTTTGCCGCCAGTTACAAATATGGTCTAAAGATAAAGAGATACAAACAGTTAACTGTATTACTAACAAACGGAGTTTGAAGGATTGGTAGAGGATCATTGGCCCGGCCGAGCTTTGCATGGATTTCTTACGCCTCTCGTTATATCACCACTGGGCTAAACAAATTTGCAATTGGAAGCCTACCCCGGGGTTGGAATATATAGCCATAACCAGCTTGATAAACCATCAATCTTTTAAAAAAGATGGGGGCTACGGGGATACTTATTTTGGGGAATTGCAAAAATTTGTTGGGCGTGAAAACATTCCGATATTCTTATATGGGAAATTTATTGGGAAATGGCTTGATTACCGCGACATGATGCAGAAGGTTGCAAAACAGGTAAATTTTATACCGGTGGAATATTATCTGTCTTATGTAGGATTATTTAAATGTTGGCTTATGTGTGTCTATTACTATTTTTTTACCCCTAAAGTGTGCGGGCCAGTGGTTATGTATGAGTGCAACTTGGCATATTTAATAAAGCAAGCCGTGCGAGACAGTTTTCGTCAGAATACTGCCCTATGGAACATGAGAGAATATTGTAACGTGCGAGCTATGATGCACAAAGTTAAGTTGCAGCGCTATTTATATCCTTTTGAAAATCGTTGCTTTGAAAAGATGATGGTTTTGGGAGTAAGAAGCATGTCTGCTCAAGTAAAAACCTGTGGTTTTCAACATACGGTTGTTACCCACAAACACACTAATTTCTTCTTGAGCCAGGATGAAATAAAGATTACCCCACTACCGGACGAAATCATAACCCCAGGACGGATTACACGTGATCTGTTGATACAAAAGGGAAACTTTCCCGCTAGTATGATTAAAGTTGGATGCGCTCTAAGACAAAATCCTATACCTTCGGAAAAGCTCCGTCCCAAAAGCTTTAAAAAAATACAAAATATCCTGGTGATTCTGGCAGAAAGTACAGAAGAATATATCCGGAGCTTAATGTTTCTGGATAGGGCACTTGAGGGAAACGATGAGCTTGTATTGACCCTTCGGGCTCATCCAACTATCCCACTGGATAAAGCCCTGCAATCCTGTCCCCCTATTACTTTACGGTATATTGAGCAAAGGGGTGTTCCCCTGGATAAAGCGCTTGAAAAGGCCGATATGATAATATATACTTCATCCACTGTCGGTATTGAGGCAATATCTCAAGGAATACCGGTAATATGTCTGGATTTGGGAGATTTTTTGTGTCCGGATCCCTTGTTTCTCTTAGATATATTTAAGTGGCGGGTCAGCCGACCGGAAGAATTACAGCCCACCATCCGGGAAATAGAAGAACTATCCGAAACACAATACAAGAAAGCCCAAGCGACAGCCAAAAGCTTTGCCGACGATTATTTAATCCCTATAGCTGAGGAGAAACTACGAGTTTTTTTAGGCTCATCAATAGACCGATACAAATATTCCCCAAAGGCAAATAGTTCATGACAAAAGGCAACAAATATAAGAGAAAAAAATACAAAGAAAAGATTGGCCAGATTATACCCACCAAAGATCGTCCTAAGAAAAGACGTCAGTTAATGGATAGTATCAAGAGCCAGTCTTGTCAATACGATCAAATCATAATAGTAGATGGCAGCATGGATAATCCTGTTGAAAGCTTGTTGGCTGAATATCCTGACCTGCCAATTACCTATGTAACTCAAAATCCGCCGGGGCTGGTTTTGCAACGCAATGCCGGACTTAAGGAAGTTGCCCCCGGAATTACCCTGGTTGGTTTCCTGGATGACGATATTGTTTTAGAACCAGGCTGTATAGAGGCTATGTATAAGTTTTGGGAAACCGCCGGGCCGGAAGTTGGGGGAGCCGAGTACAATATTGTGTATGATAGTAGCTCGAGAAATCAATCTCCAACCTCCAAGTGGATCGAGAAGATTTTTTTGATCTCTGATGATAAAAGAAAGGGCAAAATACTTCCTTCAGGGTTAGGGGTTTCGCCATATCCGGCAGAGTATACCATGAGGGTCAGTTGGTTGAGCGGGGGATGCAATGTCTATCGCCATCAGATTTTTGAAAAGCATAAATTTGATGACTGGTATATTGGATGGGGTATAGGGGATGATTTGGAATTTAGCTGTCGAGTTTCCAAAGAAAATAAATTATTTGTTGTGGCCGGAGCCCACTTAAAGCATTTACCGTTGCCGACTAAACCAGGCAGGAGTTATCTCTGTGGTATGATAATTACCATGAATTGTTTCCATTTCGTGTACATAAATCCAGAGTTTTCTCGTTGGTGGTGCGCTTGGGCTAATCTAGGGCGAGCACTTTCCCATTTTTATAAAGGAATAGCCTCATTTAATCTCAATAGCGTCCAGCGCTGTATCGGACATCTGGTGGGTATATATAAAGGCTTAACCAATACAATACACCCATTAGCCCGGGTTGTTAAGTGAAAGACAAAAAAATTAAGGTTATACATATTATTGATCACTTGAGGGCTGGAGGGGCCCAAAGCCTTCTGGTGAATCTTGCAAAATGCATTGACAAAGAGAGATATAATATAGCAATTGTTATATTGAAGGACAATAACATTTATTCGACAATACTTAAAAAACATGGGGTTGTGGTTTATTGTGTTTCTAGCTCGAGATATAGCATAGGAATAAACCGGTTAGCTGCTATATTACAAAAAGAATGTCCGGATATAGTTCACACACATTTGCTCAAAGCTAATATACTGGGGCAATATGCTGCAAAGAAATTACAGCTACCCCGAATAGCTCATATCCACCATATGCTTAACCCGCAAGCCTTATTAGCCTACTTTTTTCAAAGTAATATATTAAGCAAAATCTATCTATTTTTTTTGCGACTGGTTCTAAAGGGCGCTGTCCGAACAATAACTACCAACAAAGTTGACAAGAAGTTTTTAATTGAATGTTGGGGGTTTCAACCCGCTCAGGTTTTGTATATGCCCAATGGGGTTTCTTTTGAAATGTTCACTAACACACGGAAAGATCGGATAAAATACCGTAAAAAAGTTCGGGCAATGGTTGGCATTAAAGAAGAACCCATTGTAATAGGAATGGTGGGACGCTTTTCAATAGAGAAAAATTGGCCACTATTTTTTATAACGGCAGCCTTGATTAAAAAAAAGTTACCGGAATCTATCTTTTGGGCTGTGGGGGACGGAAAGGAATTGACTTCTTGTAAAAAATTAGCGAAGTCACTTGGTCTGGAATCCTCAGTCCATTTTTGGGGCTATCAAAACAATATATCTGAAATTTACTGTGGGATGGATTGTTTTTTATTTACCTCTATTTTGGATTCATTCCCATTAGTGCTAATGGAAGTAATGTTGGCGAAGGTACCAGTGGTGGCGGTAAATTCGGAAGCTGCAAATACTATAATTACGCACATGAAAAATGCTCTGTTAGTTGATAGTCTTAATCCTGAAGCCATTGCTACGGCAATGGTAAATTTGCTTCAAGATAAGAATTTGCAAACCAGAATAACCGCCCAAGGTTATGAAAATTGTTCCAAAAAATTTAACGTAATACATTGGGTAGATTCCATGGCCAGCTTATATACTGAATTGGGGTGTCTATACCCCTCCCCTTTGTCAAGACCAAAAATCACGAAAGTTAAGGTTTGAGAATGCCGGTTGCCAGGAGCAGGTCAAGTCTCCCTAAACCAGAATAAACCTCCCATGGCGTTTGATAATCCAGCGCCTC
>JAJRUU010000058.1 GCA_024277605.1 bacterium | reverse complement strand
GATAAATCCCGCCGCTCCGGTTACCAAACACCTCATGTATCTCTCCTTAATAAATGCTGAGTAGCCTCCCAAACTTCAGCCACTTCAATCTGTTGCATACATTTAATGTCAGTGCATTGCCGCTTGAAGCAAGAACTGCATTCAAGTTTGTGATGTACTATTGCATGTCCCTCGCCATAAGGCCCATTGCGAGTCGGATCAGAGGGGCCGTATAAGGCCACGCATGGAACTTCAAGGGCTGCCGCCAAGTGTAATGGCCCGGTATCCCCGGCAATAAACAAGCGGCACCTTTTTATTAACTCAACCAACTGGGTAATGGAAGTCGGACAGGCAATTAATGGGCTTTGTTTCATTTTAGCCGCTATATCTTCCACCAAATACAGCTCGTCAGGCCCCCATAGTAAAATTACCCTTTGCCCCGATTGTTCAATCAGCCTATCCAGTAGCTGGGCATATTTTTCAATGCTCCAGCGCTTGGTAACCCAGCCTGCGCCTGGATTGACGCCTATCAATTTAGAACTTTCGCCTAGCGCATGTTTAGCTAAAAACTGATCTATGTAACGGGCATCCGCCGCTGAGGAAGACAGACCAAATGACCAGGGAGCGGTCTCCAAGCCTAAGTGCCTCACCAGGGCCAGGTTTTTTTCAATTATATGTTTTTCTGTTTCTTTTAGCGCAACATGCTCATTGGTAAAGCAAGCGCTTAAGGATTCACGGCAATATTTGCTGCTAAAACCTACCCGACGTTCCGCCCCGCTGAGATAGGCCGCTAATCCGCTCTTTAACAATCCTTGTAACTCCAACGCCAGCTCAAATTTTTTAACCCTGAGTTGTTTTATAGCCTTTCTTAACTTTTCCCATGACGCCAATATTGAACCACTGCGCCAGTTTCGGGTATTTAGTACGATTACCTCATCAATCCAGGGACATCGCTCAAGCAGCTCGCGGTATTGCGCTTCCGCTATCCACACCAGATACGCTTCAGGGAATACCATCTTTAAGCGGCAAGCCACCGGTAACGCATGCACTATATCACCCAGCGAACCCAACCTCACCAGGGCTACCCGCTTAAGATCATTTGTCATTAATAAAATATATTGATACCTTCCAGCATGATTGTACCGCTAAGCACCGGGTACCTTGAAAAAGGGAACCTGTCCCCTTTTTCAAGGTACCCTAGCGTTTTATGTTACTAATAAATCTCTTTGTCTTTTGATACTATTTACAATTTTGTGACACATTATCTCAAGAAAAGTTTTAAAAGTCAATGTAAACACCATTTGACCCGAATAATTCGGGTTTTGTTA
The DNA here is from genome assembly GCA_024277605.1 of bacterium. GTDB lineage: Bacteria > SZUA-182 > SZUA-182 > SZUA-191 > JAJRXT01 > JAJRUS01. The sequence continues at coordinate 9,814 of JAJRUU010000058.1, read as the reverse complement.
CCAGTGAAGCCACATCTCACTGTAAACTTTAGCCTTATCAGCTACCGATAAAAAGCTTACGGGCACACATAACTTTCAAGGATGTTGGCTTTAAGCTTTTTTTGATAATAAGTCCAGGCCATGCCTGGTCTGGCGAATCTAGTCTGAGTTTATGAATAGATCAGGGTAAAAGTTACCCGCAATTGTTGCAAATATGCTAAGCTAACTTGTTGAGGAGCGAAGAGAGGTGTATAATAGACTTATGATAATTATTATAGATTATGGTATGGGTAATGTGCGCAGTGTGCAGAAGGGCTTTGAAAAGGTAGGTTTCCAGGCTCAGGTAAGCCGTGATCCAGCCGCCATACACCAGGCATCCGGGCTGGTATTGCCGGGGGTGGTGGCATTTAAGGATTGCATGCGCTTGCTGGATGAATATAAACTTATCGCCCCCATTATCGCCCACATTAATGCTGAAAAACCATTTTTAGGTATCTGTTTAGGTTTGCAGGTATTGTTTTCAGAAAGTGAAGAGTTCGGACTGCAAAAAGGTTTGGATATATTAAAGGGGCGGGTGGTAAGGTTTCCCGGTCCCCTCAAGGTGCCCCACATGGGCTGGAACAGCATAAGCATAAAAAAACCGGCGCCCCTGCTTTCACCCATTGAGGATGAAAGTTACCTGTATTTTGTTCATTCATACTATGTTATCCCGGAAGATGAAAATATTATTGCGGCAACAACCCAATATGGATTAGAGTTCACCTCTATGATCTGGCACCATAATATCTTCGCCACCCAGTTTCATCCGGAAAAAAGTCAATCCATAGGGCTTTCTATGCTGAGGCGCTTTGGAGAATTGACTGCTTAATTAACCCGAAAAATCCGGGTATTGTCCTGGGCAAAGCTACATTTAGTTGAAAATTATAAATTTATCAGCTTCCTGATCAGCCGCCTCGGGCAAATATAGCTTTATTGGACGTTGGCTAATGAACCTTATCTCACGGGGGATGTCTTGCAAACCCAGACTAAATTTATAAATAGATCAGGTTAAAAAACTTTTTTTGAGGTTATACGTTAATTATGCTCATTATACCCGCTATAGATTTATATAATGGAGAGTGCGTCAGATTGTACAAGGGTGAAGAAAAACAGCGTACCGTTTTTTCCGCTAACCCGCTGGAAACAGCATACAAGTGGCAGGCCGCTGGCGCTAAAATGCTGCATGTGGTTGATTTAAACGGGGCGTTTGATGGCCAGCCGCGAAATTTTGAAATAATTAAAGAGTTGGCGGCAAACCTTTCTATACCCGTTCAACAGGGAGGGGGGATTCGCTCTGAAGCCCAAATATCCGAAGTCCTTTCCTCTGGCGTAGCGCGGGTGGTGCTGGGAACCATTGGGGTGGAAAACCCCGAATTGGTCAGGCAAATGTGTCAAAAATTTCCGAACCAGATTGTATTGGGCGTTGATGCCAGGGACGGGATGGTGGCTACCAGGGGCTGGCAGGAGGCCTCTTTCGTTCCCGCTACCCGGTTGGCGGCTGAATATGAAGATAGCGGCATCGCCTCAATTATATTTACTGACATCAGCCGTGACGGCACATTGGAGGGGCCAAATATAAAAAGCCTGTTGGAAATGGCACAAGCCTCATCCATACCCCTGATTGCTTCAGGCGGGGTTTCAAAACTTGAAGATATTGCGCAGCTGTCAGAAAAACTGCCCCGGCTGGAGGGGGTAATTACCGGTATGGCTATCTATACCGGGAAAATTGACCTGGCAGTAGCCATCGAGCGTTATCAATCTGAGGGGAAAGATGCTGGCTAAACGTATTATTCCCTGTTTGGATGTGAGAGCCGGCCGGGTGGTTAAGGGAGTCCGTTTTGTGGATTTGATAGATGCCGGTGACCCGGTAGAGGCGGCGCGGGCCTATGAGACCCAAGGGGCGGATGAACTGGTGTTTCTGGATATTACCGCTTCTTGCGAGCGGCGGAATATAATCCTGGATGTAGTCTCTCGTACTTCAGAGCAAGTGTTCATGCCGCTTACCGTCGGCGGCGGTATCCGTCAGTTGTCCGATATAAGGGAACTGCTTGCGGCCGGGACTGATAAGGTTTCTATAAACACCGCCGGGGTGGATAATCCTTTGCTTATAAAAGAGGCGGCGGAATATTTCGGTAGTCAGTGTATCGTAATGGCGATTGACGCCAAGCGTCGGCAGCATCACTTTCCAGCCTGGCAGCCCTTAGATGAAACAGAAAAAAAACAGATAAGCTGGGAAGTTTATACTCACGGCGGGCGCACCCCTACGGGTATTGATGTTCTTGAATGGTCGGTCAGGGTTGCCGAACTAGGGGCGGGTGAAATTTTACTCACCAGTATGGATTGCGATGGCAGCAAAACCGGCTATGATTTGGAACTTACCAGGGCTGTATCCAATAGTGTGGATATTCCGGTTATTGCCTCCGGTGGAGCCGGGGAGCTTAAGCACCTGTACGATGCACTGTCATATGGTCAGGCAGATGCAGTCCTGGCGGCTTCCATCTTCCACTTTGGGACATACTCCATCAAGCAGACCAAGGAGTATCTGAAAAGCAGGGGAATCGCTGTCAGGATTTAACTTAAATAGCAACAAAATCAGCGCTATTATGAACCAGAAGCCCCAAAACCTTTTTGTTTTAGCCGCCTGTGCTTGTCTCCTTTTAGTGTTAGGCGTGGTTAGCGGCGCTCTTGCCCAGTCGGTTATCCGGGTTCCCCAGGATTTTAGCGATCTGCAGGAAGCCATTGACGCCTCAGACAAAGAGGCCCTTATCCGGGTAGCTGCCGGTACCTATTATGGAAATTTTCAATTAACCGGAAATCGCAGTTTAATCGGCGAATCCCCTCAAACTACAATCCTTACAGATGATGGTGAAGGGAATCCCGATGCCATTATAACTATTAATGGTGACGGCGTTTTTTCCGGATTTACAGTAACCGGCGCCCGCGGGGGGGGCTTGGGCATGCGGTTATGGTTACCAGGGGTTCTCCCAGCATAACCAATAATATAATTCGCGATAATAGTTTTACCGGTTTAGGAATACATTCCGAATCATACCTCACTTTAGCGATGGTTAAGAACAATAAGATTTATGGTAACGGTGGAGCCGGTATCGCTAATTATGGACAATACAGCATGTCTTTGATCGAAAATAATGAAATATATTCCAATACAAATGTTGGTATTGTAAGTATTTATTTTGCTTCCCCCATAATCAGGGAAAACCACCTTCATCATAATGGAGTGGGAATAGTGGTACGAGATGATGCGAAAGCGGTAATTATCAGAAACAATATTGATCTAAATGCCATGGTGGGGATAACCGTAACATCATCCGCAACTGCCAAAATTGTGGCAAATATTTTAGTAATGAATGGTACCGTAGGGGTGAATGTGGATCAACAGGCAACAGCTGAAATATACAAAAACACTATTTCGGACAATGGGGCTGAAGGCATTTACTTTAAGGGAGGGGCTGAGGGAGTGGTGGATTCCAATGACATTTCAGGGATTCTGCCGACCATCGCCCGTTTTGATAAATCCAGGGTTCGCATTAGCAACAACAACTTTTATAGCATGGAATCACCTAAAGAAAATTCTGTCTCGATAACGAACACCAATGCTTTAATGGGAAATAATAGTATGACCAGGGGTGCGGAGATAGATAATTCAAATATTATTCCGTTAACTAAAGAGCAAATGGTTTATCAACTATCTCCTGAACCTTTTTGGAAATCAGAGACAGGCCTTCCGCTGGATGCACTTCCCCCTCTCGTGACAAGCATTGATTCGGCAACGGCTGAAGATGCGCCAAAACAGGAACTACGTTTGAAGGGTTGTTTGGGGATATTTTAATGGGACAAAAAGCTGGGAGCAGGCCATCAGAATATAGCTCTGGGGTTTTATCCTGGTTGGGCTATAGCTTTTTTGGCTTTGTACTTATATTAGTTTCGTGTCCTGGAATTGTCTATGCCCAGACAAGGTTGAGCCTGGCCCAGTCGGCGGCTTCCTTTACAGGTGAGGCGAGGTACGATAATTCCGGCTCGAGCCTGACCTATGCCGGGGATGTGAATGGGGATGGCTATGACGATTTTTTGATTGGCGCTCATAGCAACGACGATAGCGGTGAAAATGCCGGTAAATGCTATCTTGTTTTTGGCAAATCACAAGGCTGGCAAATGGATCAAAGCCTGGCGCAAGCGGATGTAAGTTTTACAGGAGAAGCAGCTAATGACAATGCGGGGATTTCTGTTTCTACTGCGGGCGATGTAAACGGGGATGGCTATGACGATTTTCTAATTGCTGCCCATACCAATGATGAGAGTGGTGAAAATGCGGGGAAATGTTATCTTTTTTTCGGCAGGCAGAAGTGGCATACGAGCTACAACCTGGAAAATGCGAATGTGGTTTTAACCGGAGACAGGGAACGAGAGAATGTGGGTTTGTCGCTCTCATCTGCCGGTGATGTAAATGGGGATGGCTATGCTGACTTTTTGATTGGCGCTCACGGTTCCAGTAGCGCCGGTGGAAGCGCCGGTGAATGCTACCTCATACTTGGAAGAAAAAGCTGGGAATCCCGCGTAAGGTTATATTTTGCAGATGCCAGCTTTTTGGGTGCGGACATAGCGGATGGATTTGGGAGCGCAATGGCCGGTGCGGGCGATGTGAATGGAGATGGGTATGATGACTTTTTGATTGGCGCTCCCTATAATGATGCAGCAGGAAAAGATAGTGGGCAGGCGTATTTAATCTTAGGCCGCAAACGGGGGTGGCAAAAAAACACGCCGCTGTCCAAAGCATCCGCTTCTTTTACCGGTGAGGCTGCCGGAGATAATGCGGGCATTGCAGTTTCTGCTGCGGGTGATGTGAATGGGGATGGCTATAGCGATATATTAATCGGGGCGGATAACAATAGTGAAACCGGTAAACAAGCAGGTAAGTGCTACCTGTTGCTGGGTAACGCCGGAGGCTGGAAATTAAAAACTCCTCTGGCCTTAGCTGATGCAGTTATATTGGGAGAGGCGGCTAAAGATCATTTTGGTATTGCAGCTTCCGGCGCTCTGGATGTGAACGGAGATGGATTTGATGATTTTCTCATAGGTGCCAGCCGCAGCAGTGAAGCAAAAAAACGCAAAACCGGTAAGAGCTATCTGTTTTGGGGCAGGGCTGCCGGTTTTAAAGGGAAATTAGCAGCTTCATCGGCTGATTTGATCTGGGTAGGGGAGGAGAAGAATGACTTGTCAGGTAACTCCCTGTCTTATGCCGGGGATGTAAATGGGGATGGCTATGCTGACATCTTAATAGGAGCCGATGCCAACAGCGAAACCGGCCGTTCGGCTGGTCAGTCGTACCTTTTATTCCCAAAACAAAACACCCCTCCCAAAAAAGTCAATCAAATAAAACTAAAAGCAGATAATCAGTACACCCGTGACTTAAAAACCGAGGTAAGGGTTGGCCAAAGGCTTTATATTCAATTAGAGGGGCAAGATGGAAATAAAAACAGCATCGATCTTGCCCAGGTACTTCTCAGCACATCTGAGACAAACAGTATCAGGGTCGGCTTGGTAGAGAGCAAAAAAAACAGCGGCATCTATCAGGGCAGCGTTCAACTGGTAAATACCAGCAGCAACCGTTTTGCCCATCGCCTGCGGATAACCGCGGGGGATATTATCAGCATAAAATCTAAAGATAATAAGCGAAAACATACATTAGTAGCTCAAGCGGTGAGCATAGTTGGTTATGAAGTAGACGATGATCAGCAAGGTATGAGCTCCGGCAACAATAATGGCCGTATTGAGGCAGGTGAAACGGTGGAATTAAGCCTGCGGCTAATCAATAACTATTTTGAGCGCTTAACCGTCAGCGCCACGCTTACAAGCAAGGATCCATATGTAAAGCTTATTAGATCCTATAGCCGCTTCGGCACTCTTCCCTCCCGGCATTCTCAAGTTAGCCTGGATAAGTTTGTATTGGCTGTGTCAAAGGATTGTCCTGACCAACATCAGCTTGCGCTGGAAATCATTATTTCTGATAAAAGAGGGCCCCGCTGGACAGATTCAGTTCGGCTCCTGGTAGCCAGACTGACTACTATCTCCGGTCGGATAAGGGATAGACTCACCGGCCAGGGGGTTGTCGGCGCAAAGTTAACATACGCCGGTCATAGCGCCAGTTCCAAGGCAAATGGTGTTTATTCTATCTACCTCAGTAAAGCCTTTCAACGGGAAAGTTTAACAGTTTCGGCGCCCCATTATTTGAAAGCGGTCCATGAACTGGAGCCTGAACATGACCGGCAATTGGATATTTTCCTCTCTCCCCGTCTAAACTTAACCCAGGCTCCGGCAACATTTATAGGGGAGGAAGAGCGTGATGCCTCAGGTTATGCGGTAGCCTATGCCGGGGATGTGAATGGAGACGGCCTGGGGGATTTTCTGATTGGCGCCTGGGGGAGCGATGCAGGCGGGACGGATGCCGGTCAAACCTATCTGTTTCTGGGGCGGGTTCAGGGATGGCAGAAGGAAATAGATTTGTCTAAGGCGGATGCTTCTTTTGTGGGTGAGAGTATGTTTGATGAATCAGGAAAAAGCCTGAGTTATGCCGGGGATGTGAATGGGGATGGATTTGATGATTTCTTAATAGGGGCTCCCGGTAATGATTGGAGTGGGGATAAGGCCGGACAGGTGTATTTGATATTAGGCCATGCTCAGGGTTGGAGGGTGGGGGTCAACCTGGGGCGGGCTTCTGCCTCCTTTGTTGGGGAAACTACGCATGATCGGGCGGGTTCGGCCATTTCGTATGCTGGTGATGTAAACGGTGACGGTTATGATGATTTTCTGGTAGGGGCCTGGGCTAACAATATTCCGCAGGAGGATGCCGGGCAGACTTATTTAGTGCTCGGTAAACCCCAGGGCTGGCAAATGTATACGCCATTGGCCTACAGCGATGCATCTTTTGTAGGCGAAAACGCCAGGGATGAATCGGGTAAGACCGTAAGTTATGCCGGGGATGTAAATGGTGATGGGTATGATGATTTTTTAATTGGCGCCCCCTCTTATAATGCCGATAAACCCTTTGCCGGCAAGTGCTATCTGGTCTTTGGTAAACCGAGCGAGTGGGGTTGGCAAGTAAGTTTAGCCAATATGGCTTCCTTTATGGGAGAGGGGACTAATAATGCTTTTGGCTCTCAAGTGGCCTATGCCGGGGATGTGAATGCAGATGGGTATGGTGATTTCATTATCGGGGCTTGGTCAAATGATGAGGGTGGCGCTAATGCTGGACAGGCGTACCTCTTTTTGGGTAAACCAACCGGCTGGGAAAAGAACAGCCGCCTGGATAAAGCCTCGGCTTCCTTTATCGGGGAACACAAAGATGATGCAGCCGGATTTTCGGCGGCCTATGCCGGTGATGTAAATGGGGATGGATTTGATGATTTTATTATTGGCGCTCCGGGGAGTCAGTTAGATCAAAATGGTCAGGGTCAAGGTTACTTAATCTTAGGTAAATTGAGCGGTTGGTCAATAGATACCCCACTTTCTCTTGCCGATTTAACCTTTGTGGGGCGTGCGGCTGGGGATGCCGTCGGAAGGGCGATCAGCTATGCCGGGGATGTAAATGGGGATGGCTATGATGATTTTATTCTTGGCGCCTGGGGCAACGACCGCAGAGGGGCCGACGCCGGCGAGAGTTACCTGTTATGGCTGGCTAAAAATACGCCGCCGCAAAAAATTACCGCGCTGAAACTTATCCAGCCATCGTATGCGAACAAAGGAAAAAACTGGCTTCAGATAAGACTTACCGGCAAGGATGGAGATCCTGAACGAATAAATGTAGCCCAAGTCGTGGTGGAGAGCTCTTCTAATCATGCTGAACGCATAATAGTTAAGCTGGCTGAGACAACCCCAAGCTCCGGTGAATATAACGGCAAAATACAAATTGTATACACCAGTAGCAATCCATTGGCAAAAAGGATCCTGGCTCATGGCGATGATATTATAACCGTAAGCGCTAAAGCCGATGGCGCTATTACTGAAAGTGTTAAAATAAAAGATGCAGCGCCGCCCTTTATCAGTCAACGTTACCCCCAGGCAGACGAACAAGGGGCTCCCGTAAACACCAGGATAAGCGTTCAACTGCACGACCCGGGGGTTGGAGTGGATAAGTCCAGCCTGGCTATGCAAATAAACCGAAGGCCGGTACAATTTAAGCTCAGCGGTGATAAGCATACCTATGAGCTGCTTTATCGTCCGAAAGAAGTATTCGGCTTTGGAGAAACCGTTCAGGTGTATATAACAGCGGCCGATTCGGCAAGGCCTCCCAATGTGTTTGAGACCAGTTATTCGTTTACAACAACCGATATCGGCATCATCCTTAACCCTGGGTTTGAGGAAGAATTTACCCACTGGAAATATAAATCTATTTCAGGCGAACAAGCCGGCATTGATCAAATTATAGGAGCCAGAACGACCGTTGATCCCACCATCGCCCGCAGCGGGATACGATCCTGTAAGGTAGAGTTTACCGGTGACCGGGACTTGACCTATGAGCATCTTTATCAAGGGCCGATTCCGGTTGAACCCAATACTGAATATTTGCTTATGGGGTATGTGAAAACCGAAAACTTATCTAGTAACCATGGGATACGGCTTCATGTAGAGGGGAGTCATAATCCTCATAGAACAACTGACCCCCAGAAGTTTTTCTATGAGGAATCTTCACCCTTATCGGAGACTAACGACTGGACATTGTTGTCAGTGCCTTTTACTACTAAAATGGATACAAATTATATATTCGTGTATTTATATAGACCGGGGAAGGGGGGCCTTATCAGCGGTACATGTTGGCTGGATGATGTATCTATTATGACGGAATCAGAAGCTGGGTTTGGCATGAAGCGTTTCAAGGCCAGGCTGATGGAGTATTTCAGATAAAAATAATGCTATACCAGGAGTCTGTCGGACTTTGGGTGATTCTACTGCGACAAGTGAGATGGCGGAGGGCAAACAAAAAATGAATAACCAAAAGGGGTTTATGGGATGTGGTAGTTTTATAATTATTTCTTGGTTGGCGCTAATGCTCGCCTTTTGGGGGCTTATCGTTCTTAATAAAAATATATTCCATGTGCCGCATGAGAAAGCTGTATTTACCTCGCTCGCAGCCGCCAGGCGCTGCCGTGAAAAGCTGGAACTGTTCAGGGAAAATAGTTACGTTAAAGATGTTCTGTTAAATGAACTGGAAATAAATTCGGTTTTGTCTGATGAATTTGCTCATGGACACCACAAGCCGATTGTGTCTCTGTCTATGAAACTGGAGCCTGATAATTTAAAAATTGAGTGTGTCGTAATATTTATAGACCTGTTCCCTCAGGTAATTCGCACAATGCTGTTGTCCAAAAGTAAGAAGCAAAGAGAGGAGTACAAGTCTCGAAGACTGATAGTAAAAATGGATTGCCAGCCGGTGATTGAAACGGGGGGTACCTTATTTCTTAATCCTGGAAAATTAGTTATTGGGAAGCAAAAGATACCTTTCCTCATAATAAAAATAATAGATAAAGTTAAACCAAACTGGTTTCGTTACCCGGTTTCAGAAGAAATCAGCTATGTCAGAATTGGGGAAGGGGAGTTGGAGATCGCTAAAGCAGATGATTAATTGTTTTTTTGGAAGATGACGTTTACTCTCTTAGCCGAGGATCAGTGGCATCCCGGATACCCTCCCCTAAGAGATTATACCCCAGTACAGTGATTAATATAGCCAGCCCCGGATAAACTGACAGCCACCAGGCAAACTGTATGTTATTTTTACCGGCGG
>JAJRUU010000057.1 GCA_024277605.1 bacterium | reverse complement strand
TTATCAGCTACTTACGCAATGTGATTACCAAAAAACTGAAACATCTGGTTGTATCCAGTTGAATTTATTCGATTATTAACCGGACAGTAGTGATCGTATATGGCATCAAATATATGTGCTGTTAGCCCGAAAAATTCGGGTCTTGTTATGGGCGAATCTATATTTAGTTGAAAGTTATGAATTTATCAGTCTCCTATTCCTATCACCTTGGGCAAATAAAGTTTTATTGGACGTTGGCTCATAAGCCTTATCTCGCAAGGGGTGTCTTGCAAACCCAGCCTAAATTTATGAATAGGTCGGGTTAGAAATAGATATAATAGCGCCCATCTCTTTATGTTGGATGACCATGTATGCTGACTTTACAGTTTTAGCCATAGCCCCGGAGGAGGATTGGAAGCATTTAGCCCCGCTTAATTCCATCCCCGGCGTATCCTTACTTACCTCAACCGACATACAACCAGAGCAAATACAGCCAAACCATTTGGTCATTTTATCCGCTACTGACTGTACCATTATCAGTGGCTGGTTACGTTATATCCGCGGACAACCGGCATTAAGCCTGCTGCCGCTAATGGCGGTAACCGCAGAGGACAATGCTGATTCTCATCATATCCTGGCGGATGCGGTGATTAAATTTCCGCTATCGTCGGCGCAACTTGAGCCCAAAATTAAACAGCTTGCTGAATTAAGTAAGCAAATAACCGCCTTCTCTCTACTGCATGAGCAGCTCACCCCGCATGAAGGGCAACTGCTCAATCTGTTGCGCTTCATGGTAAGCCGCAAGGTCAATGCCCTAACCCCTACCCGATCGCTACATTCCAAATTGGGCTATACCTATCCGCTGGTTGCGGCATTTTTAGATACGCCGCCGGGAGAAGAATCTGCCCGGCTAACAGAGTTAGAGCAATGGGGATTGCTGCAGGGCAGCGGCTATGACCGCCTGCATTTATGCCCTGATTGTGGGCAGTATCAGCTTAACTTCAGAGAAGTCTGCCCCCAGTGTCAACTGCCGCATATTACCCGCGAAGGCAATATTCATCATTATTCCTGTAGCTACATCGCCCCGGAAAGTGAATTTGTAAAGGCGCATCAGCTGATCTGTCCCAAATGCCAGAAGCTGCTGCTTCATATCGGGGTGGATTATGATAAACCATCGACCAGCTATAAGTGCCGACATTGTCAGCACCTCTTTCCCGAAGCAGTGGTGAGCTGTTTGTGTATTAATTGCGGAAATGTTTTTGCCCCACCACAGGCGCAGCTGTTTGAGGTTAATGAATACCGGCTGACCCTGGCCGGTATACGGGCGGCTCAAAGCGGCATGATTCGGGAAAGCCTTCCCCATATGATAGCAAATGCTTCATCAGAGATATTGAGCTATGCAACCTTTGAGGAGATGTTTCGGGTGCAGCACTGGATTAGTAAACGCTTACAACGCCCGCTATGCCTGATCGGTATAACGGTAAGTGGAGCCGACAAAGATTCCCCTATTGGCAACCTGTTGCAGCATAATCTAAGGGGTAATGATTTAATTTGCCGGATTAATGGGGCACAATTTGTAATTCTCTCACTGGAAACTGATCACAAAAAAGCCAAATCAGCCATGCAGCGTATCAGCAAGCAGCTTACCGGCCAACTCGATAAATCGTTAAAACTCAAAATAGGCATCACCCAATTACCCCAGGCTGAAGAAAATTTAGAGCAATTGCTGGCCGAAGTATTGGGGGAATAGCATTCCCTTTCCGATTTTGAAAATAATAAAATCAAGCAATAAACTTCAACAACTCACCTAAGCTATTTATCCGCACATCCCCCGCTATCTTATATCCCAGCGCCAGACACCCAGCCTCTCGGGCAGCGGCTATATCGTACCTTGTATCACCTACCACAATTGCTTCCCAGGTCTTAACCCCAAGTTGTTTGCAGGCCAAGAGTACCATATCCGGAGCGGGCTTGTTGTTTTTTACCTTATCCCCGCCAATGATTAAATGAAAGTAATCCAGTAATGCTACCTGTTTTAGGATTTTATGTGTCAGTTGGGTATAAGTATTAGAAATAACAGCTAGTTCTAATCCGCGCTGTTTGATTTGCGGGAGTACTTGGGTTGCCCCATCGATTACTTTTAAATAGTTTTTATAGTCTAAGAAGTGAGCGGAGTAGTATTCGGCAATTTCTTCCACCTGCCGGTCGACAAAGTATCGTCGGGATACCGGGGCAAGCCCTTGTGCCCACGCATGTTGTATAAATTCCGGCCGGGTAATGGAGTTTTTACCAAAATGTTTTAAGGTAGCACGAAAGAGCTGATACCAAGCCTCGAAAGAATCTACCAGCACTCCATCCATGTCAAATAATATGGCTTTAATATTCATAAAACAACTTTAGCTAAGTGGTCTATGATCCCCTTAACCCGAAAAATTCGGGCAGGCACAGCCTGTTTCTTTTAGGATGTTGGCTAATGAACCCTGTCTCACGGAGGATGTCTTGCAAACCCAGCCTAAATTTATGAATAGATCAAGTGGCGAAGGAGAAGAATTGTTACATTGTATAGAGGTTGTCTATGATAGATAGTATCTCTTTGACGGGAGCTTTGAGTACCATAGAATAAATGAAATCTTTGTTTTTCCAGATAGCTACATTAAAATCTTTTTGATTCAGTACCTTCAAATGCCCATCCCAATGTGTTAAATCAAGATCATTGGCGCACAAAACACAGAT
>JAJRUU010000056.1 GCA_024277605.1 bacterium | reverse complement strand
TCCCGGTCGGTCAGTATAAATTTAACACTCATCTTTTGGCCCCTTCATGGCAAAGATTTATTTCCGACCATTATACCATATTCTGCTGCTAAAGTCCGACAGACTCCTAGCGCAGGTGGTCAATTTTCGGTTGTCATTCGCGCTAAACCAGGAGTCCGGCAAACTCCTAAAATTCAAGCGTTCGGGTTGGGAGCCACCGGCAGTTTTATTGTAAAGTTGCTTCCCCGTCCCACCTCGCTTTGTACCTCAATCCCTCCCTGGTGCTCCTGTATAATATTATACGATATAAATAGCCCCAGTCCACTTCCCATGGCTCCCTTGGTGGTAAAGAACGGTTTAAAAATATGGGGCAGTTTGTCCGCTGGAATGCCGCTTCCATTGTCAGAGATTTCTATTTCAATATGGGGATCATCAGGCTGGGTACCAGCTTGTGCTTTTTCAAGCCGGGTTACAATTTCCAGTTTTCCGTCTTCACCCATCGCATTTTCCGCATTCCGAATTAAATTTATAAGTACCTGGGTGATTTTAGTTTTGTAAGCCCAGATTGGTGGAATCGTTTTATCTAATGTGAGGGCTACTTTTATCCCTTTTAATTTTAACTGGGTAAAGAAAATGGAGAATAATCTGGAATTGAGCAACTGGTTAATATCCAGCGCTTCCAATTACCTGGTTGAAGCCATGGTAACTTCCCGCAGTTGTCTGATAATCTGGTTGGTGCGCTGTATTTCTCCTTTAAGCAATTCAAAAGACTCGTGTTTTACCTGGCTTATCTTCCCCAGGGAGTTTTTTAAAGTTTCCAGCTCATAGCTACTATTTGACAACGGATTTCCCAACTCATGGGCTACTCCTGCAACGATAGTACCTACGGTGCTAAGCCGGTCGTAATGGGTTAATTGTTGTTGAGTCTTTTCCAGGGTTTGGCTGGCTTCCTCCAACTCCAAATTGGATTTATTGAGATTTTCGTTCATAGTTCTGAATTGAGCGGCTAAGTCTTCTATTTCATCGCCAGTCTTAAATCTTGCGCGATGTTCCAGATTGCCCTTGCTTATTTCTGTGGTAGTATTACTCAGTATCTCCAAAGGCCTACTCACCATATGTCTTATTAGCATATACAGCAGGCTGATAATGATAAGCGTAATTAAAATGGCTAATAAGAAAAATATGACTTTGCTTTTACGAAGTTCATCATCCATATATTTAATCGGCATAGCCACACTAATACCACCCCTGACTTCTCCCACTTTATACCCTTGCTGGGCGTGACATTTCAGACAGGCTTTCTGTATGTGTAAGGGAGCCATGTAGCGATAAACTTTAGCGCCGGCTTCATCTTCAATGACATACGCTTCTTTTTGACCTTGTTCAAACTGTAAAAGCGACCGGCGTTCAAATTCTGTGGGAGCATTATTGGGATTCAGCAGTTTTAGGCTGGTAATCTTAAAACTTATAGGAAGGCCATCTTGTCTGGCATACTCAGAAAGTTCCCTGGTTATCAGCGCCGGGTTCTTCAAGGTGTAGATTCGTCCCTGAACATCCACAATCTCAGATTCTATCCCAGGGATATTCCTTAAATATCGATTGGTTTCTTCACCTTCCTTTTTCGGCACATATATGCCGCCCTGATCGGCTAACCAATGGCGTACCAACACAATCTGCTCAAAATAAGCCCTGGCTTGTTGTCTGGTTTCACGCAGAAACATTTTCCGTTCACGAAGCATAAGCCACCAAAATAAAGTAGCTATGGACATGATTACTATTGCGCTTATGGGCAGGATTAATTTCTGTCCCAGTTTAAATTTCATGTTGGGCTTTTACGGAAATTGGTGGAAAAAAGATACAATTCTCCCCCCTTTAAACATTTTATACTATATATAGACTCAAAACGAGCCTCTTGCAAAAGTCCTTTTGGGGTAGTCGCTGGCTTTAGCCTGCGATTCGCAAGTCATTATGAAACAAACAGTTACGCAAACTAAAGTTTGCGGCTGGGACATGCCCCCCTTTAATTTTGAGACTTTTGCAATTACCTCAAAACGAATAAGAATTATTCGTTTTTTAGAATATATCGGCGGAGAAAATATAGATTTCCGTATCTTTATCTTGCCAGGCATCAGCGGGAAGGCCAGCCTTGCCGCAGGTCTGCTTTAAGAAGGTGAGCCGGTCCCAGTGGTTGTCAGTAGCCACTTGAGGTAACAACAGTCCTGAATGGAAGCCTTGCTTAATATAAATCCCGTGTCGGCCAACCTCGATTTCCTCAATGCTTTTAATCTTCCTTAAGGGAGTAAGCGCCGAGATTTCAATCTCTATATCAGCCAGTTCATCTGCGGTTAAGGGGGAGAAACGGGGGTCGTTAAAGGCCGCCGCTTTAGCCATTTCCCCAATGGTTAAATACAGGGGTTTTAGCGCCAGGATGTAACCGATGCAACCCCTTAGACGGCCACGTTTTTTAAGGGTTACGAAGGCGCCGCGTTTTTCCTGTAAGGCGGGGGTAAGCGGGGTGAGACGGGGAGGCGATTCACCGTGAACAAGTTTTTCAATAGTAGTGCGGGCGATGCGGTGCAATTCCTGTTTTTCTTCCGGGGTTAATCCCTGACCTTTTTTAACCTCGGCGCTATCTGCCGAGGCTGAACTCTTATATGCTACCGCTGACATGTAGCCCACTACCCGGCTCATGTCACCGGTAACATCGCCAGAATTAGCGTATTTAAGTACCTTGGTATGATCCGCCCCCAGCAAGCGTGCCGCAAGTAGTGCGGTAATTATCGGCCCGCCGCCGCAGGCTTCATTTTTGCCTTGGGCTGAATCTTGAGCCAACCCCTCCGGGTCAAAACCGGCTACCCGTTCCTGGACAGTGTTATCCAGCTTTAGCGCACTATCGTAATCATGAAAGTGTGATAAGTCTGAACTGGCTACAATCAATACCCGGCGGCCCTTGATGCTGTCGGCGATGGCTTTAGCCAGCGTGCGGCAGGTGGCCATATCCTGAGAACCCATTACTATGGGCACCAGCTTAAAGTCCCCCAGAACGGTTTGCAGAAAGGGCAACTGCACCTCCAGGGAATGCTCGCGGGAATGAGCCTGGGGATGGAAATCTATTATGTCTGCTTTATCCATAATCTCACTGGCCAATTCCTCGTGCACAGGTACCACTCCCAGAGGCAGCTCATAGCCGCCCTTATGATACACAGAAGCGCCCTTAAAGGGGGAGTAATGGCTGGGGGCAATAACTACTACCGCTTCAAACTTCAAGCCCTCAAGCAGCTTATAGGCGTACGCCGCCACTTGCCCGGAATAGACATACCCTGCATGAGGGGAGATGAGGGCCACAATTTCACCGGCTAGCTCTGTTTTGGGGGCCTGATCCAGATAATTATTTATTTGTTTGGTGAGCCGGGAAGGCTCGGCAGGATAAAATTGGTCGGCTACAGCCGCTTTTCGCACATGTTCCATCTTAATCCCCACCCTTTCTACTTTAACGGGGGCTTCTCTGGGCTGTGGTTTACAACTTGATTGAAGCATGAGGCCCCATAGAGGGATTAAAATTAAAACCAGTAAATATTTTCTCATTTTAAACTAACTATTACAAGATCATTCATCTTTTAACCCGACCTATTCATAAATTCAGGCTGGGTTTGCAAGACATCCCTTGCGAGATAAGGTTTATAAGCCAACGTCCAATAAAACTTTGTTTGCCCAAAGGGATAGGAATAGGAGACTGATAAATTTATAATTTTCAACTAAATATCGATTCGCCCATAACAAGACCCGAATTTTTCGGGTTAACTGGGTTATCGACACCTCATGCTGCGGCATGTTTGTATTTAAGCTTGGCCTCAATAAAATCCTTATGACTCAAACCCAGCCCATAGGCAATCAAGCGGATATCCTCTACCTCCTGATGCAAAACTTTATGATCGGCTGCCGCCAGGCTAAATAAACAGTCCAATAATGAAAGTCGCTGCTTACGATCGGAAACCTTAAAAAATTCAGCGGTCAGCCGGAAATGATCCAGGCCCTTCAGGGTTTGTTCCTCAATCATCGTAACCAGAATATCCAGCTCTTGCGGGATAAATTGTTCCGAGCTGTTCAAATGTGTCCTTATTTGCTGCAACTCTTCAGCAGAAATAGCATCATCGGCATAAGCCACCCGTCCCAGAAGGCCCCCAAACAGGGTTAAATAATTCAAACGCTCTAGCGGTAATTCCGATTCCAGCTTAGCCTCAGCCACCCGTCGTCGCAGTTTATACAGCAGCTTGTTATGAATGTATTCGGATAATTCATTATCCAGGCTTGCGGCTGGTTTAAACAGGGTTTTGCCAAATAGCCCTTTTAGTTTACCCTGGAGTATGCCAAGCGCCGAGGTGTTGCGAATAATCTGGGAGAAATTTTCCAAAAATTCAAGTTCCTCTGGAGTTACCTGCTGATCGGCATGAATCATCTCCTCAAGGCTGTCAAGCAGCTCTTTCTTTTCCCGGGGAGTGTTTATTCTGCTTAAGAAATCCTTAATCAGCTTTTCGCCTTCCTCTAAGGATATAGGGTCGTCCAGATATGGTTCCAATTTAACCCAGGTTTTATCTGATAAATTAAATTTTAAGGCTAAGTGTTTCAGGTAATTAAGCTCATCATTACTTAAGTGTCCATCGGCCCAGGCGATAGCGGCCAAGGCTTTTAAGAAGGCTAAATTTTTTGTTTCCTGCGGCATGTATTATATTCCTTTTAGTTTTGTATACTAATTACTTTTAGCGGCTTGCTTAAGGGCCTGCCCTAATTCTTCATGAATCAGGCCGTTAGTGGCCAGAATTTGTTTGCCATTAATGGAAAAGCCGACATCATCTATGTGGCTGACTCTGCCCCCGGCTTCGGCAACTATAAGGCTCCCCGCCGCTACATCCCAGGGGCATAGGTTCAGCTCCCAGAAGCCGTCATAGCGACCGGCGGCTACATAACACAAATCAAGCGCCGCTGAGCCGTCCCGTCGCACCCCTTGTGCCAAAAGCGCCAGGTGATTAAAGTATTTTAAACTATTGCCGGTTCGTTCCCGAATGTTATACGGAAATCCGGTAACCAACAGGCTGTCATTTAGATTGTTGGTGGCAGATACAAAAAGGGGCTTACCGTTTACATATGCCCCCTGCCCCTTTATAGCGGTATAGAGCTCATCCAGCAACGGCTCGTAAATCACCCCCAGGGTTACCACCCCTTGCTGCTCCAGGGCAATAGACACACAGAAACAGGGATAAGCATGGGCATAATTGGTGGTTCCATCCAGTGGGTCGACAATGAAGCGCTGTTCCGCATTATCACCCCTTTGTCCGGCTTCCTCAGCCAGAATACTAAAGTCAGGGTAATGCGCTTGCAGGGTGGTTAAGATAGCGGCTTCCGCCAGGCGGTCGGTCTCGGTTACCAGGTCTATGGCTCCCTTATGCTCGATCTGACCCGCCTGTCCCCAGTTTTTCCTTAAAATTTCTCCAGCCTGTCTGGCTGCATTTATTACAATGGATTGAATCTCGGTTAATGCTGACGTATCCATTCCTTTAGCCCAGATAGTGCATGAGAATTGCTTTGTTTATATGTAACCGGTTTTCAACCTGATCAAATATAATGGAGTGCGGCCCATCAAGCACCTCGGCCGTAATTTCCTCCCCCCGATGGGCTGGTAAGCAGTGCATTATCAACACCTGCTGGGCGGCCGACCGAAGTAATTGCTGATCAACCTGATAACCGGCAAAATCCGACAGACGCTGCTTTGTTTCTTCTTCCTGCCCCATACTGGCCCACACATCGGTATATATTGCATCAGCATCTCTTACCGCCTGATATATATCGCTAAAAAGCTCAATCCGCCCGCCGTTTTTTTCGGCCTCATGCGTAGCTGCACTTAAGATATCCGCATCTGGAGCATAATCAGGCGGGGTACCCAGGGCCAGCTCCAGTCCCGTTTTAGCCGCTCCCCACATCCAGGAGTTGGCCATGTTATTCCCATCTCCGATATAGGCTATTTTAAGCCCGGCCAAACTCCCCCGTTTCTCTTTTAAAGTAAACATGTCGGATAGAATCTGACACGGGTGCAAAAGGTCGGTCAGCCCATTTATTACCGGAATAGCGGCTTCTTTGGCCAATTCTTCAACTTCGGCTTGATGAAAAGTGCGGATCAGAAGGCCCTCTACATAGCGGGAGAGCACCCGAGCCGTATCGGCCAGACTCTCCCCCCGGCCTAACTGGATATCACGGGAGTTAAGGAAAATAGCCTGACCTCCCAATTGATACATACCCACCTCAAAGGAGATGCGGCTGCGGGTAGAGGGCTTATTGAAAATTATCGCCAGGGTTTTCCCCTGCAAGGGGGTTTCGTAAATACCCGCCTGCCGCTTGGCCTTAAGCTCTTCGGCCAATTTGAAAATAGCCTCTATCTCCGACGGAGACAGATCATTTATGCACAACAAATCCTTTTTCATCATTCCTCAATCCCGAATTATTCGGGTCAATATAAATTGCCTGATTTCCTGTCTGTGAATTATATCAGTGTAATATAAATCCACGGAATTAGCAAACACTTTAATCTATATATTTATCCCGAATTATTCGGGTCAAATACTTCATCCAGTACGCCAATCGCCCGGTCTACTTCTTCTTTATTAACTACCAGCGGGGGCAGAAAGCGCAATACTTTATCCATGGTGCAATTAATCAATACCCTCCTATCCAGGCAGGCGTTGACGATATCCTTGCCCTCAAATTCCAGCTCAACCCCCAGCATTAACCCTTTACCTCGTATATCTTTTATGAAGGAATATTTGCTTTTTAGCTTAACCAGCTTTGTCAGTAAATACTCCCCCATCATCCGGCAGTTATCCAGTAAGCCATCTTCTAAGATAGTGCTCAAGGCGGCTATCCCGGCGGCGCAGGCCAGCGGATTGCCGCCAAAGGTAGAGGCATGCGAGCCGGGGCCGAATGCCTTGGCTGCTTCATCTTTAGCCAGCATAGCCCCAATCGCCACCCCTCCGCCCAGGGATTTGGCCAGGGTCATAATATCCGGTTCCATGCCAAAATGTTCATAAGCGAATAATTTGCCGGTGCGCCCCATGCCGGTTTGTACTTCATCCAGAATAAGCAGAAGATTTTGTTCATCACATAATGCACGTAAACCCTCGAGGTAGCCCGGCGGAGGCATATTTACCCCGCCTTCTCCCTGGATAGGCTCCAGCATAATAGCCGCCGTATTTGGGCCGATGGCGGCCCTGGCAGCCGCTATATCGCCAAAAGGGACATACTTGAAACCGGGAAGCAGCGGTTCAAAGCCTTTATGGAACTTCTCCTGAGCGGTAGCGGTTATAGTTGCCATCGTCCGGCCGTGAAAGGAATTGGTCATGGTTATTATCTCATAACGATCATTACCATATTTTTCCTTGGCGTATTTACGGGCTAATTTTATAGCGGCTTCATTTGCCTCGGCCCCACTATTACAGAAAAAAGCCTTATCGGCAAAGGAGTGTTGGCAGAGCAAATCAGCCAGCCTGATCTGAGGTTCGATTTGATATAAATTAGAAACATGCAACAACTTTTGGGCCTGCTCGCATATTGCAGCCACCAGCTTGGGATGACAATGCCCCAGATTACATACCGCAAGCCCGGCCAGCATATCTAAATATTCCCGACCCTCTATATCCCATACTCGACAGCCCTCACCCTTTACCAACACCAGCGGAAAACGGGTATACGTATGCGCTATATGGGTATCGGCTAATTGAATGAGTTGCTGAGTTACGTTATTTGACGATACTGACAAAATATTACCTCCTGCAAATTTATGTAGAGAAAACAACAAAACAGATGGTATCATAAACATTTCAGCACAGTCAACATGTAAGGGTGCCTTGAAACTCCATCCAATACACCGTTTACATAATTTCGGACATTCTTGTCTTGACAATTCGGTGTTTTTAGTATAAATAAAATTAAGAATTTCCCTTTAACCCGACTTATTCATAAATTTAGGCTGGGTTCGCAAGACATCCCTTGCAAGATAAGGTTTATGAGCCAACGTCCAATAAAATTTTGTTTGCCCAAGGCGGCAGGAATAGGAAACTGATAAATTTACAGTTTTCAACTAAATGCCGATTCGCCCATAATAAGACCCGAATTTTTCGGGTTAATACCAAGTTGCATTCAAAATGATACTAATTTCTCACTCGGGTAGGTTGGCCTTTAGGCCGACCAAAGAGCTAAAGGCCTCCCTACCCAGTTAGTATATGTTTGATTGCAACTTGGTATAACAATGGTTATGATTAATTAAGGTGTCCGTATTATGTCATGGTTCAGCAAACAGAAATTTCCCAAGGCCAATATAGCCGATAAGAAGCTGAAAATACCTGAAGGCCTATGGATTAAGTGTAATAACTGCAAAGAGATAATCTACAAAAAAGAGATAGAGCGAAACTGCGATATCTGCCCTAAGTGTGATTATCATTTTCGTATTAGCGCCGTAAACAGACTCAAATTAATTTATGACGATGAAAAATACGATGAATTTGATAAAGAGCTGCGCCCGGTGGATCACCTGGGATTTAAGGATACAAAGAAATACCGCGATCGCTTGCGGGAGCAGCAGGCGCGTACAGGCCTGTGGGATGCACTCATCAGCACCCAGGGGGTGGTAGGCGGTCATCCAATTGCCATCTGCGCCTTTGAGTTTGAGTTTATGGGAGGGAGTATGGCCTCAGTGGTAGGCGAAAAGCTTACCCGGGCTATGGAGCGGGCGGCTGAGCAAAAGCTTCCCTTTATGAGCATTAGCTCTTCCGGCGGCGCTCGCATGCAGGAGGGACTGCTATCCTTAATGCAGATGGCAAAAACCAGCGCTGCTACCATCCGACTGGGGGAGGCAAAGGTGCCGTTCATCTCGCTGCTTACCGATCCTACTATGGGCGGGGTGTCGGCCAGTTTTGCCAGCCTGGGGGATATCATCATAGCCGAACCGAAGGCGCTTATCGGTTTTGCCGGGCCGAGGGTAATTGAACAAACTATGGGACAGGCGTTGCCGGAAGGCTTTCAGCGTGCTGAATTTTTGTTGGAACACGGTTTGATAGATATGATTGTCAGCCGCAAGGAGTTGAGAAATAAGCTTATAGAAATACTGAACTTCTTCCAGGGCAACACTCAAGGATTGACCAGTCAAGGATTGACCAGTCAAGGGTTGACCAGTCAATGATTACGGTAAGTTTCTAACACAAGATTCCCTGTTTTTCCTCTCCCTTGGGGGAGAGGATCAAGGTGAGGGGGATTTTAAAACCGGGTTTTCCCCTCACTCTAACTCTCTCCCCAGAGGGGAGAGAGAATTAAAAGACATTTTGCCGCTGGTGCAAAAACTTGGAGCGGACACTACTGAGACACCTTCAGGTTTTTCCGCATCAAAAATATACAAGATTAAGGCAACCATGTGTGGCCATGCGAAAAATTTAACCGCAGGCATATGCCTGATATTTAAGAGGATTAAATTTTGAGCATAACGCCGATATTGGACGAAATGGCTATTTTCCAAGATGCCCTATATGAGCAGACGCTGGACTATCTCTATGGCTTACAGCATATCGGCATAAAACTGGGGCTGCAAAATATCGAAGCCCTGCTTAAGTTATTGGGGAATCCTCAACGTGGTTTTAATAGCATTCATATAGCCGGTAGCAACGCCAAGGGTTCCACTGCCGCCTTTATGGCCGCCATCCTTCAGGCCGCCGGATATAAAGTCGGTCTGTATACCTCCCCGCACCTCATCGATTTTAGCGAGCGGATCAGGATTAATGCTGATCCTATCTCCCCTGAAGAGGTTATAATGCTTACCAGCATTATAAGGGAGTTGATTGATCGCAATCCTGACTTTGCGCCTCCCGCAGGGGCACACCCTACCTTTTTTGAATTTACTACCGCGCTGGCCTTCAGCTATTTTGCCGGGCAAAAAGTCGATATTGCCATCGTTGAAACCGGTATGGGAGGCCGCTTGGACGCTACTAACGTGTTAAACCCCTGGCTATCGGTGATTACCGGCATCAGCCTGGAGCATCAGCAATACCTGGGGCATTCATTAGCCGAGATTGCCGGGGAGAAGGCTGGGATTATTAAGCCGGGCGCTAAAGTGTTCAGCGGGGTCAAAGAGCCGGAGGCGATTGCTGTAATAGAGCGGGAGTGTCAAAGCCGGAACGCTACGCTGGATTGCCTTAAGCCAGCATGTAACTGGCAGCTAAGGGCCGGTAATCTAAAACAACAGCGCTTTGATTTACAGACTTCCCAGACGGTATATGCAGATTTGCAGATCAAACTTTTGGGTGATTTTCAATTACGCAATGCCGCCGTAGCGGTAGGGGCGCTGGAAACGCTTGCTGAGCGGGAACTGGTGATACCTGAATCAGCTATCCGGGAGGGTTTGGCCAGCACCCGTTGGCCGGGCAGGTTGCAGCTTATTGCTGAACACCCCGCTATATTGCTGGATGGGGCACATAACCCACAAGCCAGCAGAGCGCTGGCGGCCAACTTACCAAAATTAATGGACTATAACAAGCTGATCCTGGTGCTGGGGGTGCTTTTAGATAAAGATATTGCCGGTATAATCGCCGCATGGCTGGATATAGCGGACGTATTTGTGCTCACCCGGGTAGACAGTGACCGGGCGGCTGATCCTGCGGCGTTAGCCCGCTTTATTCCCGCTGACAGCCACAAACAAATAGTGTTAAAGAGTAGCATCGCCCAGGCGATAAACTATGCCCGGCGCCTGGCCGGCCCCGATGATTTGATTTTAATCACCGGTTCGCTGTATACTGTGGGGGAAGCTTTAAGTATATTACAGGGCCAGTTCATACGCAGGAAAAGTAATCAATAACTGAGGAATAATTATGCAATTGGTCGCTCAAGGTTCTTTATTCCAAAATAAGTTTCAGAAATTTCCATCTACCAGATACCAGGGCAGTAAAGTTAAATTAATCGACCGGATCTGGAATAATGTTAAGCATATAAACTTTAATACAGCCTTAGATGCGTTTGGTGGGACAGGGGCGGTTGCTTATTGTTTCAAGCAGAAAGGAAAGAAAGTTTTTTATAACGATCTCCTAAAATTCAACTACTTAATAGGAAAGGCTTTGATTGAGAATAAAAATGTACATCTTGAAAAGAAAGACATTGATTTTCTTTTAACAAAACATCCGGATATTAATTATCCAACATTTAGCCAGGATACATTTAAAGATATATTCTTTACGGATGAAGAAAATAAATGGCTGGATATACTTGCTGGCAATATTAATTTGATCGATAACGAATATAAAAGGGCTTTAGCCCACTTTGCGATGTTTCAATCCTGCATAATAAAAAGACCCTTTAATCTGTTCCACCGAAAAAACCTTTATATACGATTGGCAGATGT